>JBJESI010000156.1:0-7926 GCA_051882715.1 Oscillospiraceae bacterium | reverse complement strand
ATTTAGAAGTTGAAGTTGTAGACTTCGACGTGGATGTTGTAGATGGAGAAGTCGAAGTTGTAGACTTTGATGTCGTTGTAGTAGACTTAGAAGTTGAAGTTGAGGTTGAGGTTGAAGTTGAGGACTTCGATGTAGATGTCGTAGATGCGGAAGTCGAGGTTGTGCTTGAAGAGGGAACAGTACTGTTTTTTGAAGAAATCAGAACGCAGTCAATCTGAACTCCGTCATCATTTGCATAAATTGTGAGTTTTTCGCCGGTTTGAATTACTATCTCATTGTAAACATATGTATTCCAATAATCCGAACCAATCGTAAATTTATCAATTAAAGTTGAATCAGTCAGAATATCGGCAGTAAATTCTCCGTTGTCATCCTTAGCGATTATGATTATGTCATAGTATCCTGTCGTTGCATTTTCGGGAAGTGTGAAAGTAAGACCGGAATCTTTAGTGAGAATTGCATATTTACCCGACGATGCAGCAGAATCATTGCCTTCATAAATTTCTCCGTTTGAAGCAGCCTCTTCAGCCTCAAGCAGTACCGAAATGGGTTCGTTGTCATAAACGGCTTTTGTTGTTGTACTTGTTGACGTTGAAGAGCTTGTCGAGCTTTCATCCTTAAAGCTTATTGTCTCTTTAATTTGAGAATCTCCGACAATATGTGCGCGGATAAGTATTATATCTGTAATATCAATTTCCGTATCCATATTAACGTCGGAGATAAGTATTTGTTTTGAGCTTAATTCGTAGTTGCCTACAATATAAGAGCGAATAAGAACAATGTCCTGAATTTCGAGATCTCCGGACATGGTAACATCGCCGCGCAGATAGGTTTCACTGTCCGATTTTATCTGCAGTCCTTCGCTGGCAAAGGAAACAACAGTAAATGAAAACAGCATGACAAGTGAAACAATAATCAGCATTGCAGATTTAAATTTTTTCATATTGTCCTCCTGTGGTTTTGTTTTTGACCTACATATTGTATTGTATCATAACCACAGTAACTATTTCAACTAATATTTATTCTGATATAGAATATTTGTTAGAATTATATATAAGTATATAAAAGTTATTGTGCATTTTGACGGTTAACCGCAGAAATTAGCATTAAGCTCATTATCATCAGAAGCGCCGATGGAAATATGCTTACCTGACGGCTTAGATATATCTCCGTAAATTTATAACAGTACGCAATATCTCCATGGAAAAATATTTCAAACAGTATGTAAGTTATCAGATAAGAAAGTATACATACCGGAGCTCTTGAAAGAAGTAAATATTTCATTCTGATTTTCCCGGATGTTATTGTGCTGATTTGAGTTAAAACGCATATTCCTCCGAAAGAAATCAGCGCCGAGCATACATAGGGAGGAAATCTGTTTTCGTTTATTTTGCTTATCTCAAGCAACGGGTTTACGTAATCTGAGCCTATAAAGCTAAGGGATGATACAATAAGCGAGAAAAATACAATCATTGAACAAACCTTGCAGATTGATTTTGTGCCGTTGTTAACGGAGGATATAAACATATCAGCCCCGAAGCTGATTTTCGAGGGAAAATCCATTTTAATTTTTTTATTTGTCTTACAGGTTATGATAAACACGATAAGGTTTGATATAACAATTCCTAGATACATTATTAAACCGATATTTGGGTTATTATAGCATTGCAGAGCAACTCCGCAAATTATGAAGGTAGGACCGCTGCAAAAAAAAGACGCCAGAAGTTTTTCAGCAAGCTCCTTGGATATGCACTTATCCTCTGTCATGTTTTTTATGAGTGACGCCCCGACAGGAAAGCCTCCGATTTGAGAAAGCAAAAAAAGGGAAATAAGGTTTTCATCTATTTTTAATATTTTAGACAGAGCAAAGGATACCGGCTTTGTCACTATTCTGTGCAGACCGCTCCTTTGGAGAAAGTCTGTTATAACCATAAAAGCAAACAAGGAAGGTATAATAGTATTAAGGCAGGCATAAACCGAGTTCTTTACCGAATTAACCGCATCGGCGGAAGATGTGAAAATATAAAAGCACAAATATATGATTAGAAAAGCCGCAAATAGATTTTTTATTTTCTTCATTTTTTCTCCTCGGAAATAATTGAATAGTTTCTGCATAATAATTATTAGACTTTTATTGGAGAAATGATATGAACAGAGAGTTTTTTGATAAAAAAATCAGGGAGTTGGATAACCGTCTCCCAAAGGGCGATACGCTGGTGCAGATCAGCAATAATGAAGAGGTTGTAATAGAAGGTTGTATAGGAGTGGAAGAATACGACGAGAATATAATCTGTTTGCGTCTGACTAAGCAAAAGGCTGTCATAAGCGGAACAGATTTGCAAATGGAAACCTATCTTTCGGGGCTTGTTGCTATAAGGGGAAGAATACATTCGGTGGAGTTCGACGGAGAGTAAATTATGCGAGCAGTTAAATTAGTAAGCGGATATGTTGAATTTGAGGGAATAGGCGGATTTGAAGATAAATTTCTGTCAGAAATAATCGGTAACAATATAGAAATCTGGGACTTTAAGACTGAAAACGGCATTATTACGGGAAAGGTTTCGGCGGGGCGTTATCCGGACTTAGTAAGGCTCGGCAAAAAATCGAAGATAAAAATCAGACAAAGAAAAAAGCACGGCGCCGCCTTCAAAATTAACAGGCACAGCTCAAGATACGGAATAATACTCGGAATAATTATTTTCGCAGTCTTTACAACCGTAATGTCGAATTTTGTTTGGCAAATTGAGGTTATCGGAGATTCTCAGATAAGGGCTGAAAAAATTCTGGAGGTTGCCGCTCAGAACGGAGTGAAAATAGGCGCCTTCGGACTCGGTCTTGACTTGAGAAAAATTGAACAGAAGCTTATGGTTGAAATTGATGACCTTGCATGGGTTGGAATAAGCAAAAATAAAAGCAAGGTAATCATCGACTGCCGCAAAAGGGTTGAACAGCCGGAAACAGTTGCTTTATATACTCCAAGCAATATTATTGCCGAATGTGACGGTCAGATTGTTGACGCAAGAGTTTACAAGGGTACTCAGCTAAGATGGGAAGACGACTCCGTAAAAAAAGGAGACATTATAGTAAGCGGAATAGTTACCATAGGAGAAGGCGAAAATGCAAAGGATAATTATGTTCACTCAAGAGGTGAAATTATTGCAAAATGCCCCGATACAAAATACATAAAAGTTCCTCTTACTCAGACAAAGACAGTTAAAACAGGAGAATGTGAGGAAAGAAAATTTTTAAATTTGTTCGGATTAAATATCCCCCTGTTTATTGCAAAACCTATTGATTATCCTTATTCAGCAACAAGCGGATATACTCCTGCCGTGATTGCGGGAAAGGAGCTGCCGCTCGGGATTATAACTAACAAATACTACAAAACAACGGAGCAAACCGTTGAATTTACGGAAGAGCAGGCAAAAGCGGAGGCTTACAGACAGCTTGATAACTATGAAAGTTCTATTAACAAGGAAGGCAAAATTCTTGAAAAAAGTACCGAGGATTACATTGAAAACGGCGTATTTACGGTAAAAGCATCGTATATTTTAGAAAAAAATATCGCAAAACAAGAAATTTTATATATAAAATGATTAAAAACCTTTATTATTCAGGCTTTTTGTGTTATAATACCCTTAGTTAATTTTGTTAAACAGGTGGTCAGATGGCAGAAAAAAATATAGAAATTGAAAGCGCTAATACAATCAATTCAATTTTCGGAGCTTATGACGCAAACATCAAGCTTATTGAAAAGGAATTTAATGTAGCTATTACAAACAGGGGAACCTGCATCAAGGTTTGCGGAGAGGACGCTAATATTGCGAATGCGGCAAAGGTTATAAATAATCTCATTGCTATGGAGAATGCAGGAGACAGCTTTGATACACAAACAATCCGCTATATGTCCCAGGCTGTGAAAGATGATAATAATTTCAGTGCGGAGGAGCTTTCGGGTGATTGCGTTACCGTCACGGTTTCCGGAAAGCCGATCAAGGCAAAAACCTTGGGACAGAAAAAATATCTCGGAGCCATAAACGATAACACCGTAACTATTTGCGTTGGTCCTGCCGGTACGGGAAAGACTTATCTTGCGGTCGCAACGGCTGTACGTGCTTTCAAAAAACATGAGATTTCAAAAATAATTCTCACAAGGCCTGCTGTCGAAGCAGGTGAGAAGCTCGGATTTCTGCCCGGAGATCTCCAAAACAAGGTAGATCCCTATCTTAGGCCGCTGTATGACGCTCTTTTTGATATGCTGGGAGCGGAAGCCTTTCAGAGAAATCTTGAAAAAGGCGCAATCGAGGTTGCTCCGCTCGCTTATATGCGAGGAAGAACCCTGGACGACGCATTTATTATTCTTGATGAAGCTCAAAACACAACTCCCGAACAGATGAAGATGTTCTTAACAAGGCTTGGCTTTAACAGCAAAATAGTAATTACAGGCGACATAACGCAGATTGACCTTGCCGATAAAAGAAAGAGCGGTCTGATTGACGCCGTAGGGATACTGGACAAGCTCGATGATATTGCAATAATCAGGCTTTCAAACAAGGACGTAGTAAGACATCATCTTGTTCAGGCAATAATTAAAGCATATGAGACAGCATCACACAAAAGAGGTAAGTGACATGGAAAGAGTTAAGGTTTACATTAAAAACGATCAAAGAGATTTTAAGATACCCACAGGAATAAGACTGATGATAAGAAAATGCTGTCAGGCGGTTCTTGAAGAAGAAAAATTCGAGGGAAAAACAGAAGTCAGCGTAACCTTTGTTTCTTCAGATGCAATAAGGGAGTTAAACGCACGTTACAGAAACAAGGATTCTGTAACCGATGTTCTGTCTTTTCCCCTTGGAGAAAACGGCGAATACGATTTAAATCCCGAAACCGGCGCAAAGGTTTTGGGCGATGTGGTGATTTGCGTTGAAAGAGCCTACGAACAGGCAGATATGTATAACCACTCATTTGAGAGGGAAATCGGATTTTTAACCACGCACTCAATGCTTCATCTTCTCGGCTACGATCATGAAAACGGCGGTATGCAGGAGAGAATAATGCGCGACAAAGAAGAAACGGTTCTTGAAGAACTGGGAATATCAAGAGAAAAGACATTTAATATTTAACCGGAGAACTTATGGATACACGTTCGGCATTTATTTCAATAGTGGGCAGGACAAATGCGGGAAAATCCTCGCTTCTTAATTTACTGCTCGGAGAAAAGCTTTCAATAGTAAGCGATAAACCCCAGACAACAAGGACAAGGATAACAGGCGTTTTGACTGACGGCAAGGACCAGTTTGTCTTTATCGACACTCCAGGTCTTCATAAGCCGAAAACTAAGCTCAGCGGTCATATGATAAAAGCCGCAAAATCATCAATCGGCGATGTTGATGTTGTTATTATGGTAGCGGATG
Organism: Oscillospiraceae bacterium; assembly: GCA_051882715.1. Lineage (GTDB taxonomy): Bacteria > Bacillota > Clostridia > Oscillospirales > Ruminococcaceae > JBJESI01. Next base: position 2,509 of record JBJESI010000156.1, on the reverse strand, counting down.
CGTCAGTCGGATTTGAAGAAATTGAGCTTGATTTAGTAAAAAGTATAAGAGAAGCCGACATGCCCTGCGTCCTCTTAATAAATAAAATCGACCTTCTTAAATCGAAGGAAAATATCATGAAGCTTTTGGCTCGGGCAGGAGAGCTTTATGATTTTGATGAAATAATCCCCGTAAGCGTTAAAGAAAACGACGGAATCGACGATGTAAGAGCGGCTATTTCACGCTATGCGGAGGAAGCGCCCCACTTTTTCCCCGATGAACTTCTTACAGACCAGCCCGAAAAGGTGCTCGTTGCCGAAATTATTCGTGAAAAGATGCTTAGATTGTTGGATAAAGAAGTTCCTCACGGAATTGCAGTTTGCATAGAAAACCTATCTCACCGTGAAAATAAGGACATAATAGACATCGAAGCAAATATTTACTGTGAACGAGATTCACATAAGGGAATTATAATCGGCAAGGGCGGAGCTATGCTTAAAAGAATTGGAATTCTCGCCCGTGAGGATTTAGAGGACTTTTTCGGAGAAAAGGTAAATCTTAAATGCTGGGTAAAGGTTAAACAGGACTGGCGCAATAAAGAGGGAAGTATTCAGAATTTCGGATTTACTGAATAAATTACCACATATATTTTAACACGGCCTTCAAACAATACTAACAGTGTTTGGAGGTTGTTTATGAAAAGCGATATTTTTTGGGATAAATTTTTCCTAAGCGGAAAAATTAGTGATTATATTGACTACAAGCATTCAGTTGACGCTGAATTTTCTACGGAGGTAGCTTCCGATGCTGATAACGGTGAAGGGGATAGTGATTCGTGAGCGGAGTATCGGCGAAAGGGATAAATACATTGATATTCTTACCGATACTATGGGGATTATTGAGGTTTCCGCAAAGGGAACAAAAAAACTAACGGGTAAAAATGCCGCCGCTTCCGCTCTGTTTACCTATTCGACTTTTTGCCTCGAAGAACGAAAAGGGAAGTATTATATTAACAGTTCAGCGCCTATTACTTCTTTTTATGCCGTAGGTCAGGATTTGGAAAAACTATCGCTTGCTGTTTATTTCACCGAAATAATAAGGTTTGCCGCGTCTACCGAGGAGGACTGCGGAGAGGTACAGCGCTTGCTGTTGCTTTCGCTTTTTTATTTATGCAAGGAAAAATCCTCCTGCGAAATAATTAAATCCGCTTTTGAATTAAAGCTAATGTGCATAATAGGCTTTATGCCGGATGCCGAAGCTTGCATATGCTGCGGCCGATTAGAAGATTTATGCGGATTTTCAATCGAAAACTCGGGACTGCTGTGCAGCAGCTGTTGCTCGGAAAAGAACTGCGTACCTGTAACTGCCTCCTGCGTTAAAGCGATAAGGCATATAATTTACAGCGAAACCGACAGAGTTTTTTCTTTCAGCCTTGTCGGAAAAAGCTTAGAGCAGCTGATATATATAAGCGAAAACTATGTTCGTTTTCATCTTGAACACAGCTTTAAATCGCTTGATTACTATTACTCAATTAAACCAAAGGAATAATTATGAACAAGAATTATATTTCACTTGAATTACATAAAATTCTTCAAATGCTGTCGGATTTGGCTGTCAGCGAAGAATGTAAAAAAAATTGCCTAAGAATAAAACCGTCAAACGATTATGATGAAGTTTGCCAAGAGGTGCAGAAAACCGACGAAGCTTTTGTGCTGTCCGCTCGGTTTGGTACTCCAAATTTTAAAGCATTACTTAATCCGCAGCCTGCTCTTGAACGGGCAGACGCAGGAGCAATGCTGAGTTTAAAAAAGCTCCTTGATATCAAGGATATTTTATCCGAAACACGAGATGTGCAAAAGTGGTATGAAGAAACCGAATCATCCGCCGCTGCTCTTGATAATCTCTTCTCCTGCCTGATGCCCGACAAGGCCTTTGAAGAAAGACTTGCAAGCTCTATCCTTTCGGAAACAGAGCTTGCAGATGACGCAAGTCCCGAATTGCTCTCCATAAGAAGAAAAATTATAATAAAAGAAGGTCTGGTGAGAGAAAGACTTTCTAAAATTGTTAAATCGAGCGAAACACAAAAATACTTGCAGGACAACATTATTACCATGCGTGACGGAAGATATGTTGTCCCCGTAAAATCCGAATATAAGGATAATATATCAGGTCTTGTACACGATACTTCAGCAAGCGGGGCTACTTTTTTTGTTGAGCCTATGTCCGTTGTTGAGATAAATAACGATATAAGAGTCCTTCAGAGCAGGGAACAAGCTGAGATTGAAAGAATTATAAGAGAGCTTTCGGCTCTATGCGCCGAAAGAAAGATGCTTATCGAAAGCAATTATTCGGCACTTATGAGCCTTGAACTGCTTTTTTCAAAATCAAATCTCGCCTGCAGGCTTGAAGCTTCAAAGCCGGCTATTACAAACGACGGATATATAAATCTTATAAAAGCAAGGCACCCTCTGATTTCAAAAGACAGTATTGTTCCGATTGATATAACTCTCGGAAACGAAAATAATGCGCT
>JBJESI010000155.1:0-1833 GCA_051882715.1 Oscillospiraceae bacterium | reverse complement strand
TTTTCAGCCGCCAAAACCGAGTTCGGATGCTCCTCCAATGCTTAAGCTTCAAAATAGCCGCTTTCGGGCTTAATATCAATCTTATAGCCTGTCAGTCCCGCCGCAAGCTTTGCGTTTTGTCCCTTGTTGCCGATAGCCAGCGAAAGCTGATGGTCGGGAACCTTTACGGTGCAGGACTTTGAGCCGTCCTCCGCAAGAGTAACCTCAACGACATTTGCGGGCTGAAGTGCGCTTGCGATAAATTCCTCGGGGTTTTCGCTGTACTTGATGATGTCGATTTTCTCGCCGCCCAGCTCTTCGACGATTTTTCCGACTCTTGAGCGTCTTGCTCCGATGCAGGCACCTACGGGGTCAACATTTTCGTCCTTGCTGTAAACTGCGATTTTCGAGCGTGAGCCCGCCTCTCTTGAAATTGCCTTAACCTCGATTGTTCCGTCGTAAATTTCGGGAACTTCAAGCTCGAACAGGCGCTTTACAAGGTCTCTGTGCGTTCTTGACACCTTGAGCAGAGGACGTCTGTCCGACGCCTGAACGCCGATTACATAAACTTTTACGATATCGCCCTCGGAAAGAACCTCACCGGGGATCTGTTCGCTTCTGAAAAGAGGAACCTCGTTGCCCTCCACCTCAAGCGTAACATTTCCGTTTACGGGGTCGATTTTAAGCACGGTTGCGGAAACAGCCTCTCCCGAAACGCTTGAATACTGGTCGATAAGCTGATTGCGTTCAGCCTCTTTAATGCCCTGATTGATAACCTGCTTGGCGTTCTGAGCGGCAATTCTTCCGAACTTCTGCGTGTCAAGCTTAATTTCGCAGGTTCCGCCGAGCCTTGAACGCTTAGAATATTTCTTTGCCTCGTCAAGAGTTATCTGATTTGCGGGATCTTCAACCTCCTCCACAATTTCCTTGAGAAGCGTTACGCTGAATTTTCCCGTTTCGGGGTTGATGTCAAAATTGATGTTCTCGCTTCCGGGATAATCCTTTTTGATTGCGATTGTGATTGCAGTCTTAATCTTTTCAATAAGAAGCTGTGCGCTTATTCCTTTTTCCTTTTCGAGAAGCTTTAAAGCTTCAAAAAATTCCTTGCCCATTTTTTTCGGTTTCCTCCTAAAGTTTATTTAAATAAATCTGCGTCGTCGTTTAGCTTGACAAATCTGCATTCGCCCGTTTTTACCCTGCGCTCCAGACCGCCGCATTCAATTACCGTTTCGTCCTTCGTGTGCGACAAAAGCTTTCCCGTGATTTCCTTATCACCGCTTTCGTCCGCCTTATAAAGACCGATTTTTACCTCCTCGCCCGTAAACCTTTCAAAGTGGCTGTCACGGCGGAGCGTCCTGCCCAGTCCCGTTGACGACACCTCGAAAACATAGCTTTGCTCAATGGGGTCTAATCTGTCGAGCATTTCGTTTACGGGAGCATTCACCCTTTCGCAGTCGGAAATGTCGATATCTCCGTCCTCCTTATCAATGAAAACGCGAAGATAATAGTTTGCGCCCTCTTTTTCAAACTTTACGTCCCAAAGAATAAGCCCCAGCTCTTCAACAATGGGCTTCGCCTTTTCAAACACAAAGTCTGCAACGTTTTTAACTCTTGCCTTCATCAATACCTCCATACAAGAATGAAAGACCGGAGTTCCGGTCTTTCAAGCTTAACATCTTAAATACATTTATATTATACCACTTGTTTTGCAGATTGCAAGCGTTTTGAGGAATTTTTTGCTCAATTTATCGAACTTTTTTCGACTCTGCGTTATGAAACAAGCCGAAAAACGCATATACCTTAGTCGATAGCGCATTAACCGCAGCGTATGCGGCAGGCGCTAATTTAAAAACA
>JBJESI010000154.1:0-7956 GCA_051882715.1 Oscillospiraceae bacterium | reverse complement strand
ACAACTGGGCGGAAAAAGACAGCAGAATAAAGGTTATACATAACAAAAACGGCGGTCTCTCGGATGCCCGAAATGCAGGACTTGAGGTTGCAACAGGTGAATTAATAGGGTTTGTCGACAGCGATGATTGGATTTCGGTTTATATGTACGAGGTGCTGAAAAACATACTTGACAGCACCGGTGCAGATGTAGCAGAATGTAATTCAATTATGGTGTATGAAGGCGACGTAACTGAGGATAAAAAGAATTCAGATTGTAATGTCAAATCCTATACAGCCGTCAAATCGCTTAAGCTTTTAGCTACCGAAAAAAAGTTTAGACATACTGCATGGAATAAACTGTACCGCAGAAGCGTTATAGGTGACATAAGGTTTGAGGTCGGAAAAATACATGAAGATGTATTTTGGACATATCAGATTTTCGGAAGATCAAAAAATGTGGCAAAGGTTGAAGATGATTTATACTATTACCTGCAGAGACAGAACAGTATAATGGGAACTGCATTCAGCCTTAAAAATCTTTCCGCCCTTGAGGCTAAAAAACGATTTTATGATTATGTAAACATAAACTTTCCGGAGATTTCGGCGCGCGTAGGTTTTTCCCTGTATTTCACAGGTATATATTTCGGGCAAGAGGCGCTGATGACAAACAATAAAGAGTTGATATCCGAAGCATTTCATGTTATACTTGAATGCATTAAACCCGTAAAAATCAAAATGTCTGATATAAAACCGCAAAACAGAGCGTGGTATCTGCTTTCAAAGGTATCTTTAAGGCTCTGCTGTAGAATCAGAAACATTGCAAAGATAGGTCTTTGATATATGAACTTTTATAGCGAGAGGTAAAATTCATGGATGTTTTATCAATTGTTGTTCCTGTTTATAATGCTGAAAAGTACTTGAGTAGGTGCATCGAAAGTATACTCAACCAAAGGTATAAAAATTTTGAATTGATTCTCATTGATGACGGTTCAACGGATTCTTCAGGAAAAATATGCGATGAGTATGCATTGAAGGATGAAAGAATAGTTGTAATTCATAATGTGAATAAAGGTGTATCGGAAGCAAGGAATACAGGCATTGCAAACGCTTCCGGAAAATATCTTGCTTTTGTTGACAGTGATGATTTTGTGAATGATGACATTTATGAAAAAATGATCGGATATGCGTCTGAAAAGTCTATGCCGATGTGCGGTCACTTTCTGGTAGATGAGAATGCGACAATAAAAAATTCACGTAAAGTGTATTCCGTTGACGGAGAGGTTCCTCTAAACCGGTTTTTTGAATTTTGTGAAAATTTCAGCATGAACGTTCCGTGGAACAAAATTTTCATTACTGATATTATAAAAAAAAATAATCTGCTTTTCCGAAAGGATTTATCATTGGGAGAGGATTTGATATTTTGTTTAAACTATTTGAGGTATATTAAAAATATATATGTTATCAATGAACCATTGTATAATTATATGCAAATAACAGGCAGTGTTAGCCTTTCTCAACGCTATCGTGACGATTTTTATTACAGCCAGGTTTGTATACTTAACAGCTTGATGGATACATTTAAATTTTTAAATGTTGATTTTGAACCGTATAGGAAAAGGTTTTATACATTAGCATTAGATTTATTGTTGCAATGTATGTCGCATCAATATAAAAGCGATTGTCCAAAATCAAAAAAAGAGATTATTAAATTTAACTCTAATATCATGAAAAGCACACTTTATAGGGATTCATTAAAATATGCCGATACCGGTTTTTTAAGGCGTGACATGGTTTTCGTTTACAAAAGACGAAATTATATATTTGCGTATTATTATAAAAAAGCCATAAAATTAATAAAAAGTTTATCAAATTCTAAAGGAGACACCAATGGTTAATTTATACTATCATTCCGGCAGTGCAAATCATGGATGTGAGGCAATCGTGCGTTCAACAGCTAAAATTTTGAATTTTCCTGTCACTCTTTTTTCTTTTTCTCCTGAAGAGGATGTAAAATACGGTATAGAGAGCGTTGCAAAAATCGTTAACGATAAAACTGTCCGGGTAAAAAAAGGTACAGCGGCACATTTGCTTTGTTCTATTGACCATAAATTAAATCATCATGATTATAAATTTATAAAATACTCTCATAAGGATTTTTTAAGCAGAGTTTCAAAGGGAGACATTTATATGTCTATCGGCGGCGACAATTACTGCTATGAAGGCGTGGATAAGCTCGGATATTACAACCGAATGATTCACGAAAAGGGAGCAAAAACAGTCCTTTGGGGCTGTTCGATAGAACCTTCCGTGCTAACGCCCAAGGTTGTGGAGGATTTAAAGCGGTACGACCTGATAACCGTGCGCGAAAGTCTTTCCTATGAAGGGTTGATAAACGCAGGAATAAAGGATAACGTTATTTTATGCTCAGATCCTGCCTTTCAGCTTGATAAGGCTGAAGCTTCGCTGCCCGAAGGCTTTTCTTCTTCAGATACTATCGGAATTAACGCAAGCCCGCTGTCAATAAAGTGCGGAAATCTTGTTTTGGAAAACTATGTTGAGCTTATAAGATACATAATTGAAGAAACGCCGTTTAAGGTGCTTCTTATTCCTCATGTTGTAAAGCCCGAAACCGATGACAGAGAGTCGCTGAAAGAAATTTACGATAATTTTGCGGGATGCGAGAAGCTTGCAATACTTGAAGACATGAATTGTTGTGAACTCAAGGGTATAATTTCACAATGCAGGATGTTTATCGGTGCAAGAACTCATGCGACAATAGCGGCGTATTCCACCTGTGTTCCGACCCTTGTAGCAGGTTATTCGATTAAGGCAAAGGGAATTGCAAAGGATATTTTCGGCACTTATGAGAATTATGTAATACCTGTTCAGTCTTTTGAAGATAACAGTAATTTAAAAAATGCTTTCATTTGGATGCAGGAAAACGAAGAGCAAATCAGACAGACTCTTGAGAGAGTGATGCCTGATTACTGCAAAAAATCCCTTGACGGCGGAGAAGCTGTTAGGAGGCTTATGTCAAATGGTTAAGACTGCTCTTATTGTAATACTGTCGATGCTTTTGATTATAGCAGCTGCGATTTTTGCCGTTGATTTTGTTTTTTATCTGAAAAACAAATTCTGCAGATATCATATCGGAAAATGGAAAAATTTTTCCGATTGGCAAAAAGCCTTTGAAAGGGTGGCTGTTAAATGGGTTAAGAAAACGCCCACGGTAAAAATTACAGACAATTCCCGTTATATGCTTTTTGATATGCTTTCGGGAAAATACAGGAGCATATCAATCCAGTCGTGGCAGAAGGCAGCTCTGATTTTGGGACTGTTAGAGAGCGGAAAACCTGAACTTGTAAAGGCGGCTCGGGAGGCGGCCCGTGAACTGCTTGATGAAAGCGGTCAATGGAAAAAAAAGCCGATAGCAGTGGATTGCGGAATGCTTTCCTACGCAATTATCAAGGCGTCTGATGATCCTCAAAAAATAAAACCTGCGATGGATTATTCGCTGTCACTGATAAAGAAAAACATTAACGAGCATGGAATGGTTTCATATACCGGAGGTAAAAACAATCCGGAGATGTATGTTGACACGCTTGGACTTGTGTGTCCTTTTCTTGCGCTCTATGCAAATACATATAACTGCGGCGAGCTTGAGGAGGTTGCTTTTAACCAACTGAAAATGTATCATGATTACGGACTCTATAAGGATACATCTCTGCCCAATCATGCTTTCAACATAGAAACCAAGCTTCCGCTTGGAGTATACGGATGGGGAAGAGGAACAGCGTGGTATTTAATCGGTCTTGTGGATACATATAATTCCCTTACGAATGAAGATTATAAGAATAATATTTTGCTTTGGATTTCCGAATCGGCGGAAAATTATGCAAAGTATCAAAAGAAGGACGGCGGCTTCGGGGCAACACTTCAGCGCAAAGCAACCTATGATAGCTCGGCAACAGCCTCGCTTGCGTGGTTTTACAGGCAGTATGGGGTAATATTTGAATCGGATAAGTATTCGGAGTTGGCAGACAAGTCAATTAAGCGGCTTATGAAAGCAACGAGAATATCCGGAAAGCTCGACTGGTGTCAGGGAGATACAAAAGGAATAGGAATTTTTGCTCAGACTTATGATATTATGCCGTTTGCACAGGGCATGGCTTTAAGAGCAATAAATATAAGGTAGGTTTTTACGAGAGATTATGGGAAAAAAATCAAGAACTCAGTATTCATTACTTAACATCGCCACAGGTTTGGGCGGATATGTCGTAAATACCATTCTCGGTCTTGTTTGCCGAATGGTGTTTACAAGGACCTTGGAGGCTGATTATTTAGGAATAAACGGCTTATTTACAAATATCATATCCATGCTCAGTCTCGCTGAACTCGGCATAGGCAGCGCAATAGTTTATGCGCTGTATAAGCCGCTTGCAACGGGTGATAACGGCAAGGTCGCTTCCTTGGTTAAGTTCTACGGTAAATGTTATCGGGTTATAGGACTTGTCGTCGGAATAGTCGGATTAGCCCTTATGCCGTTTCTTAATTACCTCATTCCTGAACAGCCGAACATTAAAGAGAGTCTGTACTTAATTTACGCAATATATATTTTCAACACTTCCAGCACATACTTTTTCAGTTACAGAAGCTCCCTGATAATGGCGGCACAGCAAAATTACATTGTGACGGGGTTAAGCTATCTTATAACTATTGCTCAGAGCGTATTTCAGATGATTTACTTAGCCGCTACCCACGAGTATATTGGATATTTGATAATTTCATCTATCGGCACGTTGGTATATAATATTACTATTTCTTATATAGCAAAGAGAAAATTCCCGTTTATTGTCGGTAAAAATATCAAGCCTTTGGAAAAAACCGAGAAGCACGGCTTAATAAAAAATATAAGAGCGCTTGTAGTTTGGAAAATATCAGGACTTTTGGTAAACAGCACAGATAACATAATTATCACATATTTTAACGGTCTCATAACAGTTGGACTGGCGTCGAACTATACCTTGCTCAAGAGCACACTGACATCGCTTTTAAATACAGTTTTTAACGGTATAACCGCAAGCGTAGGAAATCTTAATGCCATTGAGTCAAAAGAAAAAAGAATGAAAATCTTCTATTCCGTCAATCTGGCTAATTTCTGGATGTACGGATGGGCGGCAATAGGAATGTTTGTGGTTTCTTCCGATCTGGTTAAATTGCTTTTCGGGGCAAAGTATGTGCTGCCGATCGGTATTCCGCTGATACTTGCTTTGAATTTTTACATGGTAGGAATGCAAAGCGCAGTATGGACATTTAAAAACACTATGGGCTTGTTTCGGCCGGGAAGATACTTGCTTGTACTGACTGCCGCAATCAACCTTGTTTGCTCTATTGTGCTGGGAAAGATTTGGGGATTGTTCGGAATATACCTTGCAACCGCAATTTCACGCGCGTTCACAAACACATGGTACGACCCTTATGCCGTATTTAAGCATGGCTTTAAAGAAAAGTCATTCCCGTATTTTAAAAAGTACTTTATGTATGCTTTAATACTTGCGGTAACCGGAGGAATATGCTATTTCCTGTGTTCTTTCATCAACTTTTCCGTAATCGTAAATGTTATTTTGAAGTTTATTGTTTGCTGTGTTGTACCGAATTTAATCTTCTATCTCTGCTTCTTTAAAACAGAAGAGTTTGACTATTTTAAAGATTTCTTTAAAAAATTCTTGGGCGGATTTTTGGGCAAGATTTTCAGAGTAAAAAAACATTCATAATATTTTTATATAAGAGGCAACAATGAAAAAGATAATGTTGGTCTTTGGGACAAGACCGGAAGCAATCAAAATGTGTCCCTTGGTAAATGAATTAAAAAGCAGAAAAAGCCTGCAAACGGTAGTTTGTGTAACAGGACAGCACAGACAGATGCTCGACATGGTTTTGGAAGCATTTGATGTAACTCCCGATTACGATTTGTCTATCATGAAGGACAGACAGACCTTATTCGATGTTACAACAAACATTCTCAGTAAAATCAAAGAGGTACTTGAAATCGAAAAGCCCGATGTTGTGCTTGTTCACGGTGATACCTCTACAACATTTGTTACTGCGCTCGCTTGTTTTTATATGCAAATACCGGTAGGACACGTGGAGGCGGGACTCAGAACCTACAATATTTATTCTCCGTACCCTGAGGAATTTAACAGACAGGCGGTCAGCATAATAAGCAAGTATAATTTTGCCCCGACTGAGCTATCCAAGGAAAATCTTATCAGAGAGGGCAAGGACGAAAAATCTATTTTTGTCACGGGAAACACCGCTATTGACGCTCTGAAAACAACGGTTAAATCCGAATATGTTCATCCGGAGCTTGAATGGGCAAAGGGCAGTAAGCTCATTATGATAACAGCCCACAGAAGGGAAAACTTAGGAGAGCCGATGGTCAATATGTTCAGGGCAATCAGACGTGTTTGCGATGAACATCCCGATGTTAAAGCAATTTATCCTATCCACATGAATCCGACCGTAAGAGAAATTGCAGATAAAATCCTCGGCGGCGATGAAAGAATAAGGATAATTGAGCCTCTTGATGTTTTGGATTTTCATAATTTTCTTGCAAGAAGCTATTTGATATTAACGGATTCCGGCGGAATACAGGAAGAAGCGCCGTCACTCGGCAAGCCGGTTTTGGTAATGCGCGATACAACGGAGCGTCCTGAGGGAATTGCAGCAGGAACACTTAAGCTTGTCGGAACTGATGAGGAGAATATTTATAATAATTTTAAACTCTTGCTTGAAAATGAGGCTGAGTACTCAAAAATGAGCACTGCAAGCAATCCCTACGGCGACGGATTTGCTTGCAAGAGAATTGCAGATATTCTTGAGGACTGATTTACCATTTATCAACTAATATGCAGGTGAAACATTATGGAAAACGACAAATTAAAGCAGCTACAGGAAATTGAAGCCGAGATGCTGAAAAAAGTGGCGGAGGTCTGCGATAAGCACAACATTACATATTATCTGTGCAGCGGAACCTGTCTGGGCGCAGTACGCCATAAGGGCTTTATCCCGTGGGACGATGACATTGACATATGTATGCCATACAAAGATTATAAGCGTTTTATTAAGGTAGCACAGAACGACTTAGGGGCTAAATATTATTTGCAGAATTGTGAGACCGATATTAATTTCCACAGAGCCTACACAAGAATACGGGTTAACAATACTACGATGATGAAGCCTATTCACCTGAAGGTTGAGTCGCATCAGGGAATTTGGCTGGATGTTTTTCCTTTTGTTTATGTGGGCAAGGGTGCGGAGCTGAAATTTAAAAAGGCTCTGATTCAATTCAGCAACTACCTTCAGATGGATAATTTTATGATGGCAAACGAAGAAGAATTTACCGCTAAATTCGGTAAGTTCAGAATGGCAATTTTTAAATTGTTTTATAAATTACCCGCAAGGTTCAGACAGAAGTGGCACGTATCAATAATTGATTATATAGGTAACTGCAAAAAGAAGGACTATGTAACTGAAATCTGGGGCGGAATAACACAAATATATTCGAGCAGTATACTCGACGGCGAGCCGCAAAAGCTCCCGTTTAGCGATGGCAGTTACAGTGTTTTTCCAAAATATAAGCAATTTTTGGAGGAAAAATACGGTGATTATATGAAACTGCCTCCTGAAGAAGACCGCAAGGGTCACGGTGATTTGATAATTGATTTTGAGCATGATTACAAAACTCTTTTAGAGCAGGGAGTTTTGCAGAAATTAGCCGAGGAAATGCTAAATTAAACATATAGGAGATTTAATATGAAAATCAAGAGAATGATAAAAAAGTTGCTAAAACGTGATAACGGTGACAGAGAAAGAATCTATCTTGAAACCCATGGCTTTGTACATGGAAAAAACTATCATTGTTATAGTGCTAACGCTATAGATACAAATTTTCCGTGGCTGATTTCAGTCGGGG
>JBJESI010000153.1:0-1840 GCA_051882715.1 Oscillospiraceae bacterium | reverse complement strand
ATTTCCACGATAAGCGGGCGGTTTACCGTCAGCTTAAAATGCGAAATTCTGTCACTGCAGAGATCAACAAGCTTTTCGGTTATCAGCACAACTGCCGTTTCTTCGTCCTCCATTGCGGAATCGAGGGCACGGTTTACCTCTTCCGCCTCGTGGACAACAACACCTTCTATTCCTGCAAGACGCATTCCCGTGTAGGTGTCTATATTATCGCTAATCAAGAAAAATTTCATTTTGCTTCCTTCAAATAAGGGGCTTGCCCAAATTATACGTTTCCGAGAATCATAATCGAAATGAGAAGTCCGTAAATAGCACATCCTTCGCCCAAGGCAACGAAGATAAGCGACTTAACGAAGTTCTTGTCATCCTCGCTTACTGCGCCGATAGCCGCAGGAGCCGCCGCCGCAACCGCAATACCTGCCGCAAGTGATGAAAGACCTGTTGCAAGCGCCGCACCTATGTATGCAAGACCTGCTTCCATGCCTGAAGCGCCTTCCTCAGCCACGTCCTGAACCTCAGCCGTTGCAGCAACTTCATTTGACGCAAAAGCTGTGTTGATTACGGGAACTGCAAGCGAAAGAAGCATCACTCCGCCGAAAGCGCAGAGGTTGCCGACTATTACATGCTTTGCTCTTTTGCCCGTAAGCTTTCTGAAAAATACGGGAACAAGGGGCATAGAGATTAAAACTACGATTACCAAAGCTAAAAGTGACATTTCCAAAATACTCATTTTTATTTCCTCCAAAAAAGTTATTTATCTGATTTTTTTGCCGATACGGGGATAAATTCCTTGCCGTCTGCGACGAAAAATCTTCCAAACACCTCGTAGAATTGTAAACGAAGCGCCTGAATTCCAACAATAAGACCTTCCATTCCCATTACGAAAATATTACCGATTATAATTACGATAACGCTTCCCGTAGCCTGGAACATTTCTGCGAGACTGAATACTACAAGCATCATTCCCGCATGGCTTAAAACAAATCCTCCGACTCTCAGAAACGACATGGTGTTCGTTGCGTAGCTGAGAAGATATTCAAACATTTCAAAAAAGTTTTCCGCAATAAATTCTCCGATACCGTTTTCGGGAGCAATTTTTTTCTTTCCCGAAATCAGCTTTCCCAGCGGCTGCTTGAAAAAGATAAGCAGCAAGGGGAGTACAATCAGGAAGAATATGTAGAACGGATTTAAAACATTTACATCAAAGAGGAACCTCAGGGCAAGCGCCGCCAAAAGCGCCGCATAGAATATGAAGCCTGCAACGCCGTTGTTTCCGAACACCGCTTCCTCAAGATTTTTGTGCCTGAAGGAAAGTATGATGTTTAAAATTATGGATACCGATATCAGCACGGCTCCGATGGCGATTGCCGTCAGAAGCAGGGTGTTGGATTGCTCAAAGACCTCAATCGGTTTTTCATCAAGTCCGAAAACAGCTTTGTAAAACGGGTCAAGCAGATGCTCGAAGCCGAAAACCGAGCCGTAAAGGAAACCGAACAGCGTGCTGGAAAGACCGATTCTTTCAAGTATTTTGCCGAAATCCATTTTTAATATGTGTGCCATTACAAGTCCTGCAAGGAAAATCACGAGCCCCTGTCCCACATCGCCGAACATCGCTCCGAAAAGCAGGGTGTAGGTTATGGCAACATAAACCGTGGGGTCGATATCTCCGTATCTCGGCAGTCCGTACATCTTGACTATAAGCTCAAACGGTCTTACAAGGAAATTGTTTTTAAGCCTTGTGGGAGGTTTAAGCCGCGCGTCGGCGTCGTTAGGCGTTTCAATCGCCGTGATTCCCTCGATTTCGTTTAGGCTTTTTACTGTCTTTTCCGCATTTTTTGCAGGG
>JBJESI010000152.1:0-8025 GCA_051882715.1 Oscillospiraceae bacterium | reverse complement strand
ACCTCTGCCGATACCCTTGGTTTCACGGGTAATGCAGATTGAGCCTCCGCCGATACCCACCTTGATAAAGTCTGCGCCCGCTTCCGCAAGGAACATAAAGCCGTCCCTGTCAACAACGTTGCCTGCGCCTACAAGCACTGTATCGCCGTATTTTTCTCTGATAAAATCAATGGTTTTCTTCTGCCAGCAGGAATATCCCTCCGAGGAGTCGATACAAAGCACGTCTGCGCCTGCTTCAACAAGTGCGGGAACTCTTGCTTCATAGTCGAGAGTGTTGATTCCTGCGCCGACCATGTAGCTCTTCTTGCCGTCAAGAAGCTCAAGAGGATTGTCCTTATGCTGAGAGTAGTCCTTGCGGAATACAAAATACATAAGATTTCCCTCTCCGTCAACAATGGGCAGAGAGTTAAGCTTGTTCTCCCAAATTATATCGTTTGCTTCTTTAAGCGTTGTGCCTGCGGGAGCCGTAATAAGCTTGTCAAGAGGAGTCATAAACTCGGAAACCTTAATGTCGGTTGACATTCTGCTTACACGGTAGTCACGGCTTGTAACTATGCCGAGAAGCTTTCCGTTTGCGGAGCCGTCCTCGGTAACTGCGATTGTGGAATGGCCGTAGCTCTTAACAAGATTGAGAACATCAAGAAGTGTTCCGTCAGGCTTGATGTTTGAATCGCTTACAACAAAGCCCGCCTTGTAGTTTTTAACCTTGGCAACCATAGCCGCCTCGTCCTCAATGCTCTGAGAGCCGTAAATAAAGGACATTCCTCCCTCTTTTGCAAGAGCGATTGCAAGTGTGTCGTTTGAAACCGACTGCATTATTGCGGAAACAAGCGGTATGTTAAGTGAAACTCTCGGTTCCTCTCCCTTTCTGAATTTAACAAGGGGAGTTTTTAATGTTACATTTGCGGGAATGCAGTCCGGCGATGTGTATCCCGGAACGAGCAGGTACTCGCTGAATGTGTGTGACGGTTCGCTGTAATAGTATGCCATAATAACACCTCTTTCTGTTTATTTAAAATATTCAACTGCCGAACGGAACATTCCGATGTCGTAATTTCCGTCAACATTCTTGTAAAGTCCGTTTCCGATTCTTTCGGAATGTCCCATTTTGCCGAAAACTCTTCCGTCGGGCGACGTAATACCCTCAACAGCAAAGGCTGAATCGTTGGGATTGAAGCGAATGTCGCTTGTGGGATTTCCGTCTAAATCAACATACTGCGTGGCAATCTGACCGTTAGCCGCAAGACCTGCGATAAGCTTGTCGCTTGCAAGGAAGCGTCCCTCGCCGTGAGAAATCGGAACTGTGTAAATATCGCCGACCTTTGTTGCCGCAAGCCACGGGGATTTGTTTGAAGCAATTCTCGTTCTTACGAGTCTTGACTGGTGGCGTCCGATTGTGTTAAAGGTAAGTGTCGGGCAGGTTTCGTCCGTGTCGATGATTTTTCCGTAAGGTACAAGTCCGAGCTTAATAAGCGCCTGGAAGCCGTTGCAGATGCCCGCCATAAGTCCGTCACGCTGTTCAAGAAGCCTTGTAACCTCTTCTTTTATTTTTGCATTCCTGAAAAACGCCGTGATAAACTTGCCCGAGCCGTCCGGCTCGTCGCCGCCTGAAAAGCCGCCGGGGATAAATACTATCTGTGACTGCGAAAGCTTCTTTGCGAAGTATTCCACAGACTCGGTTATTCCGGCAGGAGTAAGGTTGTTGATAACGATTATCTCAGGCTCCGCTCCTGCGTCACGGAGAACCTTTGCAGTGTCAAATTCGCAGTTCGTTCCGGGGAATACGGGTATTACAACCTTGGGAGAAGCGGCTTTGATTGCGGGAGAAACCCTCTTTTGAGCATTGAACGAAAATGCGGAGATTTCCTTTTCGCCGCTCTCGATGTTGCAGGAATAAATCGGCTCAAGCTTGTCCTCGTAAATCTTTTGCAGCTCGCAGAGGCAAACTGTGCTTTCTTTGTAGGAAATTTTGCCGTCGTCGGTTGTTGTTCCGAGATAAACGCCCACGTTTTCGTCCGAGTCAAGCTCAAGGATAAATGCGCCGTAATTGTAGCCGAAGATTTCGTCCATGTCTGCGTCATCGCTGTATTTAAAGCCGATGCCGTTTCCTATTCCCATCTTCATTACAGCCTCGGCGATACCGCCGTATGTAGGCGTGTAAGCCGAAAGCACCTTGCCGCTCTTAATAAGAGTATTGACAGTACCGAAGTTTTTAAGCATTGATTCCGTAACGGGAAGTCCGTTTTCGTCATATTCGGGCTTTATGATAACAACCTTGCTTCCCGCCTTTTTAAATTCGGGAGAGATGATATTTTTTATATCGTCCGTTGTCACCGCAAAGGAAACAAGTGTGGGAGGCACGTCTATATTTTCAAATGTTCCGCTCATGGAGTCCTTGCCGCCGATTGCCGCAATTTTATAGTCCATCTGAGCCTTGAATGCGCCGAGAAGCGCCGCAAGAGGCTTGCCCCAGCGCTTGCCGTCGCTCATGGGCTTTTCAAAGTATTCCTGGAAGGTGAGGTACACGTCCTTAAACTCCGCGCCTGCCGCAACAAGCTTTGAAACGGATTCGATTACCGCAAGATAAGCGCCGTGATACGGGCTTTTTTCCGATATAAACGGGTTGTAGCCCCATGCCATAAGGGAGCAGGTGTCGGTATGCTTTTTCTCAACGGAAATCTTGTGCACCATAGCCTGAATAGGAGTCTGCTGGTACTTTCCGCCGAAGGGCATAAGAACCGTATTTGCGCCGATTGTAGAGTCGAAGCGCTCTGAAAGTCCACGCTTTGAGCAAACATTCAAATCTCCGCAAAGAGCCTTGTAATTGTCCGCAAAGCCGCCGTTTACGGTTCTTGCGAAAGCTTTCGGGCTTTCGGGGGTGATGTCTATATGCTTTGCCGCGCCGTTTGAGTTAAGAAATTCTCTTGAAAGGTCAACGATGGGAACGCCGTTCCATTTCATAACCAGTCTCGGATTTTCCTTGACGGTTGCCACAACCGTTGCCTCAAGGTTTTCGCTTTTTGCAAGCTCAAGAAATCTTTTTGCGTCCTTAGGCTCGACAACAACCGCCATTCTTTCCTGGGATTCGCTTATTGCAAGCTCTGTGCCGTCAAGTCCGTCGTATTTTTTGGGAACCTTGTCCAAATCAATTTCAAGTCCGTCCGCAAGCTCGCCGATTGCAACGGAAACGCCGCCTGCGCCGAAGTCGTTGCAGCGCTTGATTAAGAGAGAAGCCTCCTTGTTTCTGAACAAGCGCTGAAGCTTTCTCTCCTCGGGGGCATTACCCTTTTGAACCTCTGCGCCGCAGGATTCGAGAGAAGCAAGCGTATGGGATTTTGAAGAGCCTGTCGCTCCTCCGCAGCCGTCCCTTCCCGTTCTTCCGCCCAGAAGGATTACAACATCTCCGTCCTCGGGGCGTTCACGTCTTACATTTTCGGCGGGAGCGGCGGCTATAACAGCGCCTATTTCCAGCCTTTTTGCGGCATATCCGTCGTGGTAAAGCTCGTCGACCTGACCTGTTGCAAGTCCGATTTGGTTGCCGTAGGAGCTGTATCCTGCCGCCGCAGTTGTGACAATCTTTCTCTGGGGAAGCTTGCCCTTCATGGTTTCCGAAACGGGCTTTAAGGGGTCTGCCGCACCTGTAACACGCATTGCGGCGTAAACATACGAGCGTCCCGAAAGGGGATCTCTTATTGCACCGCCGATACAGGTTGCCGCTCCGCCGAAGGGCTCTATTTCTGTGGGGTGATTGTGGGTTTCGTTCTTGAAAAGAAGAAGCCACTTTTCGTCCTTACCGTCAATTTTAACATCTATTTTTACCGTGCAGGCGTTGATTTCCTCCGACTCGTCGAGCTTGTCAAGCTCGCCCTTTGCCTTCAGGTATCTTGCGCCCACCGTTGCAATGTCCATGAGATTTACGGGCTTTGTTCTGCCGAGCTCTTTTCTTGCGCTTATGTACTCGTCATAAGCCTTTGCAAGAAGCTCGTCCTCAAACTTAACGCTGTCGATGGTTGTAAGAAAGGTTGTGTGACGGCAATGGTCCGACCAGTAGGTGTCAATCATTTTGATTTCGGTTATGGTAGGATTGCGGTTTTCCGTCTTGAAGTAGTCCTGACAAAACTTTATGTCGTCGTTGTCCATTGCAAGGCCGTTTGTCTTAACAAACTCCGCAAGTCCCTTTTCGTCCAAATCGAGAAATCCGTCGAGAGTCTTAACCGTGGTGGGAATTTCGTATTTAACCGCAAGGGTTTCAAAGCGGTCAAGGGATGCCTCACGGCATTCAACAGGGTTGATAACGTATTTTTTAACAGCCTCTGCGTCCTCATCGGTAAGCGCTCCGTAAAGAGCGTAAACCTTTGCGGTTCTTACCGTAGGTCTGTCCTTTTGCGAAATAATCTGTATGCACTGCGCTGCGGAGTCCGCCCTCTGGTCAAACTGACCGGGAAGATACTCAACCGCAAACATTTTTGCTCCGTCCGCAGAGATTTCGTCCGAGGCAATATCAAGCTGAGGCTCGGAAAAAACAGTCTTTTTGCAGTAATCAAAAAGCTCTCCGTCGATATTTTCCACATCGTAGCGGTTGATAATCCTCAAATCCTCAAGAGCCGTGATGCCCAGAAGCGTTCTTATATCGTTTGCAAGAGCTCTTGCTTCGTTTGCAAGCTCTTTTTTCTTTTCAACATATACTCTGTAAACCATCAGTTTTTCACCTCGCTTAGTGCCGCCAAGGCACGCTTTCCGATGTCCTTTCTGTAATAGCCGCCTGCAAATTCAACCTTTTCGGTCTTGGCGTACGCCTTGCTTACAGCCTCTGAAAGGGTATCTGCAACCGCTGTCACGCCGAGGACTCTTCCTCCTGCGCTGAGGAGTCTTTCTCCGTCCCGCTTTGCGCCCGCAACATAGATAAATCCGTTTTCGTCGTCCTCGGGGAGCTTTATTTCAAAGCCGTTCTCGTACTTTACGGGATAGCCCTTTGACGCCATTATTACACAGCACGCCGCTTTGTCGGAGAATTTAACCTCCGTCTCGCCGAGCCTGCCTTCGGCAGTTGCCTGCATAATCGTAAGCAAATCGCTTTCGAGCAAAGGAAGCACAACCTGCGTTTCGGGATCGCCGAAGCGGCAGTTGTATTCAATTACCTTAGGTCCGTCGGGAGTGAGCATAAGCCCGAAATAAAGACAGCCCTTAAAGGTTCTTCCCTCGCTGTTCATGGCGTTTATTGTGGGAAGAAAAATCTTTTCCATACATTCCTTTGCAATTTCCTCGGTGTAGTACGGGTTCGGAGCGACAGTTCCCATTCCGCCGGTGTTAAGCCCCTCGTCATTGTCAAGAGCACGCTTGTGGTCCATTGACGAAATCATGGGAACAACCGTTTTTCCGTCCGTAAAGGACAGCACGGAAACCTCGGGTCCTGTGAGAAATTCTTCAATAACAATGCGGTTTCCGCTTTCCCCGAAGGCTTTATCGTCCATTATGTGATGAACGGCGTCTGTCGCCTCGTCCCTTGTCATGGCAATGATAACGCCCTTGCCCAGTGCCAAACCGTCCGCCTTTATAACGGTGGGTACAGGCGCTGTTTTGAGATATTCAAGAGCCTTCACGGCGTCGTCAAAAACCTCGTACTGCGCGGTGGGAATATTGTATTTTTTCATTAAATTCTTCGAAAAAACCTTGCTTCCCTCGATTATCGCCGCATTTGCCCTCGGTCCGAAGCAGGGTATTCCCTCCTTTTCAAGAGCGTCAACAGCTCCCAGGACAAGGGGATCGTCGGGCGCAACTACCGCAAAATCTATTGCGTTTTCCTTGGCAAACTCCGCAATTTTTTCGATATCCTTTGCGCCGATGTCAACGCAAACTGCGTCCTTTGCAATTCCGCCGTTTCCGGGGAGCGCATATATCTCGGTAACCTGCGGGTTTTCCTTGATTTTCTTAATTATGGCGTGCTCTCTTCCTCCGCCGCCAACAACCATTATCTTCATAGCTGCTTCTCCAATGCTTAAAATCAGTGATGGAATAATCTCATTCCCGTGAACGCCATTGCAATTCCGTACTTGTTGCACTGCTCGATTACAAGGCTGTCACGGATTGAGCCGCCGGGCTCTGCAATATAGGAAACGCCGCTCTTCTTCGCTCTGTCGATATTGTCGCCGAAGGGGAAGAATGCGTCTGAGCCCAAGGCAACGCCCGAAATGCCGTCAAGGTATGTGCGGATTTCTTCGTCGGTAAGAGGCTCGGGGCGTGTGGTGAAATACTTCTGCCAGTTGCCCTCGGCGCATACGTCTTCTTCGTTTTTGTTGATGTAGCCGTCGATTACATTGTCACGCTCGGGTCTTTTCAGCTCGGGGAGGAAAGGCAGCGAAAGCACCTTTTCGTGTCTGCGGAGCTGCCATGTATCAGCCTTTGTTCCCGCAAGACGGGTGCAGTGAATTCTCGACTGCTGACCTGCGCCGACGCCGATTGCCTGTCCGTCCACAGCGTAGCAAACCGAATTTGACTGCGTGTATTTAAGTGTAATCAAAGCGACAATTAAATCTCTTTTTGCGCTGTCGGGAATGTTTTTATTTTCGGTTACAACATTCTCAAGAAGCGCTTCGTTTATTTCAAAATTATTTCTGCCCTGCTCGAAGGTAATTCCGAAAACCTGCTTTCTTTCAACAGGGTCGGGAACATAATCGGGATCTATTTTAACAATATTGTAATTTCCCTTGCGCTTTGTCTTTAAAATTTCAAGAGCCTCGTCCTCGTAGCCGGGAGCGATTACGCCGTCGGATACCTCACGGGCAATAAGCCTTGCCGTAGTTACATCGCACACATCGGAAAGGGCAATCCAGTCGCCGAAGGAGCACATTCTGTCCGTTCCTCTTGCTCTTGCATAGGCGCAGGCGAGGGGCGAATCGTCAAGGCCCTCAATGTCGTCCACAAAGCATGCCTTTTTAAGCTCGGGAGAAAGCTTTATGCCCACTGCCGCAGAGGTGGGGCTTACGTGCTTGAATGAGGTAGCCGCAGGCATACCCAGCGCTTCCTTAAGCTCCTTGACAAGCTGCCAGCTGTTAAAGGCGTCAAGAAAATTGATGTATCCCGGCTTGCCCGAAAGGATTTCTATGGGCAAATCCGAGCCGTCGTGCATAAAGATTTTTGAAGGCTTCTGATTCGGGTTACAGCCGTATTTGAGTTCAAATTCTTTCATTTTGTTTCTCCTTTACTTATTTTTGTTTATGATACGGGAATCAAATTCTCCCGTTTTTATATCAATAAATCTTGTGAAAAGCGAAACCTTGTTGTCGGGATTAAGGCTTTCCCAAACAAGCCTTGTGAAGCCGTCGAGGTCGGTATCGGGGATTTCCACACGGACGGGCTCGCCCTCAAAGCTGGGGAGCGGATTTCCGTCGCCCTTGTAGGTATGTATAAATCTTCCCTCTCCCGCAAGAGGATTGCTGTAAGCAAAGCAGAAGCGCTCGCAGGATTCGGGATTGCCGTTTGCGCTCTTTAAAATTGAGATAGCGTAGTTCATTTCTCCGCCGTCAAGGTGGACTATTCCCGAAATTCTGGGGGTGAAGTTGGGGCAATCGTCCTCAAACTCACGGGTACGCAAAGACTGCTCAAAGGTCTGCTGTCTGTCCATAAGCTCATAAACCGTGTCCGTCTGGTCGCCGTTTGTAACGATTGTCTTGTTTCCGAGCACTCTGACGGGAGCGTAAATGATAAGATGCGGATCCGTCATCTTCGACTCGTCAAATGCCTGAGTCCTTATTCCGTCTCCGTCGGGAACAAACACTCTGTTGCGGCTGTTTTCGCTTCTGCCCATGATAAAGTAGGCGATTGCCGCCTTTTTGCCGTCTGCCGTTCTGCCGAGGATAATTCCCCTGCCGGGATAAGCGTTTGCGGACAAAATATCCTTAATTTTCAGCACTTCCATTTTCTATCTCCTGTCATTTAAAATTTTTGCACAAACCGTTTCCGCCGCCTGCGGGAGAATAACCCACTCAGCCTCCTGCATAACACGCTTTTGCAGGCTTTCGGGCGTAT
>JBJESI010000151.1:0-8038 GCA_051882715.1 Oscillospiraceae bacterium | reverse complement strand
ATGCTCTGTGTTAAACCTTTTTTCAATTTCGTAAAGGTCGTTCATTATCTTCTCCGCACGGCTGAGGAACTCTTTGCCCTCCGGAGGGGGAATAATTCCTCTTGAGGTTCTCTTTAATATTTTTATGCCGAGATCTCCCTCAAGCTCCTTAATTGCACGGCTTAAATTAGGCTGGCCTGTGTAAAGCTTTTCCGCCGCCTTGGAGAAAGATTCTTCCCTGGCTACCTCAAGCGCATATTTGAAGTGAAGCAAATTCATTTTGGCAAACCCCTCCCTTTTTATGTAAAAAACGATATCCGTATATATGCGTAATAATACTGCTTTAAGTATAACATATTCTGTGATTTTTACAAGTAAAATTTATGTTTTTTGCGGGTAAAAAAGATGCGCCCTGCCGCTTGATTTAAGGCAGAGCGCTAATCGCTTTATTTTGAATTGTTTCGGATTTCAAATCTCTTGATTTTTCCGCTTATTGTCTTGGGAAGCTCGTCAACAAATTCGATTATCCTCGGATATTTATAGGGAGCGGTGGTTTTCTTAACAAATGTCTGAAGCTCTTTAACAAGTTCGTCGGAGCCTTTGTAGCCGTCTCTCAAAACAACCGTAGCCTTGATAACATAACCTCTTTCCTCATCGGGAACGCCGGTTATGGCACATTCCATAACCGAAGGGTGCTTTATGAGCGCACTTTCAACCTCAAATGGTCCTATTCTGTAACCGCTTGATTTGATAATATCGTCGGCTCTTCCTACATACCAGTAATAACCGTCCTCATCGTAATAAGCGGTGTCGCCCGTATGATATACACCGTTTTTCCATGCCCTTGCATCGCTTTTTGCATCGTTATCATAGCTTATGCAAAGTCCGAATTTTCTTTCCGAATCAGGTATAATTACGATTTCTCCCTGCTCGCCGGGTTTAACATCATTTCCGTCTTCGTCGACAATTTTCACGTTATAAAGCGGCGAGGGCTTTCCCATAGAGCCGTCCTTGGACTTGTCTCCGTAAAGATTGCCCAGAACAAGAGTTGTTTCAGTCTGGCCGTAGCCTTCCTTGATATGAAGTCCCGTTGCCTCGTAAAACTGTCTGATAATATCGGGATTGAGTGCCTCGCCCGCCGTTGTGGCGTATTTCACTGAGGAAAAATCGTATTTTTCAAGTCCGCTTTTAACAAAGAAGCGGTAGATTGTCGGCGGAGCGCAAAAGCTTGTTACATTGTATTTGTTTATAACAGCAACAAGGTCGTCTGCAACAAAGCGTTCAAAATCATATACCATTACGGCGCAGCCGCTGAGCCACTGACCGTAAATCTTTCCCCACGAGGCTTTGCCCCATCCTGTATCGGCAACAGTCAGGTGGAGTCCGCCGTCTGCAACATTCTGCCAATATTTCGCCGTAATTATGTGAGCAAGAGGATAGGAATAGTCATGTACCACTGCTTTCGGATAGCCGGTTGTTCCCGAAGTGAAATACAAAATCGTCGGCTCTGTGGATTTTGTGGGAATCCTATCAAATTCCGTGCTTTCATTCTTCATAAGCTCATCAAGACTTACGGAATCTTCGATTTTTTTCCTAACATTAAAAAGCTTGAGGTTTTCAAAATCAGACGCCGCTTCTTTAACGTTTGCGACAATGTTATCGTCCTCCGCAAAAACCACTGCGCTGATGTTTGCAGAGCGGACTCTGTATCTTATATCCTCAGCCGTGAGCATATAGGTTGCGGGAATCGCTACCGCGCCGAGCTTGTGCAGGGCAAGAAGTGTGTACCAATACTCGTAATGCCTTTTTAAAATAAGCATTACCCTGTCGCCTTTTTTAACTCCGTTTTTTGCAAGTACATGCGCCGCCTGTGAGGAAAGCGCACTCATCTCGCCGAATGTAAGCGTTTTTTCATCGCCCTCCACATTGCACCATACAAGAGCTGTCTTTTCGGGCTCGATGCGTGCAATTTCGTCAACTACATCATAAGCAAAATTAAAATTGTCGGGACAGTTGATTTTAAATTCGGTAAGCAGTCCGTTTTCATCTACAACCGATGTGCTGAATTTTTTGTATAAAGGTTCCATTTAGCGTCTCCTATGCCTTGTTATTCCTCGAATATTCCGAAGCCCCTGAAGCGCTGATAACGGTTTTCAACCAGCGTTCCGTGAGGAACTGAGGTAAGCTGAGTTAAGTCCTCTGTAAGCTTTTCTTTTATATCCCTGCACATTTCGTCAAAATGCTCAAAATTTTCCGGGATTACCCTTTCGGCAACCTTCATTTCAAGCATATCCTGTGCGGTTATATGCAGACACTCCGCCGCGTCTGCAACCTTGCCTGCGTCCTTCCATATAATGCTGGCACAGCCCTCGGGACTGATTACGGAATAAACCGAATTTTCCAGCATATAAACTCTGTCCGCAGCCGCAAGAGCCAATGCGCCGCCGCTTCCGCCTTCTCCGATAACTATTGTTATAACCGGAGTGCGAAGCCCCATCATTTCCATAATGTTATCGGCTATGGCCTGTCCCTGTCCGCGCTCTTCAGCCTCTGCTCCGCAGTATGCGCCCTGGGTATCAACAAAGCACACCACAGGTCTTGAAAACTTCTCCGCCTGCTTCATAAGGCGCAAAGCTTTTCTGTATCCCTCGGGCTTGGGAAGTCCGAAATTTCTTTTGAGTCTTGTCTGCAAATCCGTTCCCTTTTCGATAGCAATATAGGTAACGGGCATATCTCCCAAAAAAGCAATTCCTCCCACAATGGCGCTGTCGTCCGCAAATTTACGGTCGCCGTGAAGCTCGATTGCATCGTCAAGTATTCCGTCGATATATGCAAGCCCCGTAGGTCTGCCGTTAGCTCTTGCAAGCTTTAATCTTTCGTATGCGTTCATTTTCTTACACCAACCTTGTCATGCTGTTTGAGAAGCGTTGCGATAATTCGGCGCTGTTCGTTTCTCGGAACAATTTTATCAATAAATCCGTGTGCAAGCAAAAATTCAGCGCTCTGGAAATCGTCGGGGAGCTTGCTCTTTGTTGTCTGTTCCACAACACGTCTGCCCGCAAAGCCCACAAGAGCCTTAGGCTCTGCAAGTATAATATCGCCCTGCATTGCAAAGCTTGCGGTTACGCCTCCCGTTGTGGGGTCGGTAAGTACGGTGATGTAAAGGTTTCCGCCCTCGCTGTGAGCTTTTACCGCTCCGCTTACCTTCGCCATCTGCATAAGGGATATTATTCCCTCCTGCATTCTTGCTCCGCCGGAAGCTGTAAAGCCTATAACGGGAAGATGGTGCTCGCTTGCATACTCGAACGTGCGGGTAATTTTTTCACCTACGGCAGAGCCCATGCTTGCCATAATAAAGCGTGAGTCCATTACAAACACAGCGCATTTTATTCCGTCTACACGCATAACTCCGCAGACAACAGCTTCGTTTTCACCTGTGTCTGACTTAGCTTTCTCAAGCTTATCCTTATACTTGGGAAATTCAAGAAAATCCTTGCTTTTTACAGAGGAAAACATCTCTTTAAATGTATTTTTATCCGAAATGAAGTTGATTCTCGTCCTTGCGTCCATACGCATTGCGTATCCGCATTTGGGACAAATCATTCTGTTTTTTACAAGCTTGTTTTTTTGCTCGGGATTTTTGCACTTAGGACACTCTACCGTCTCTGAGGTATTTTTTAAAATTCCTGCGTTTTCGAGTCCCTTTTTTACTATGTTTAATATATTTTCCATACTGACACGACCTTTATTGGTTTTTGACAAGCGCAAAGGAGAACTCTGCCGTAACGCAAAGCTTTCCGTTTACATATCCCTTTCCGCTCGCCCAGTAGAACACTCCCTTGGACTTGATTATTTCGCACTCGGTTTCAAACAGATCACCGGGCTTTACGGGATTTTTAAACTTAACCTTATCAAGTCCCGTGAAATACGGCGTTACCGACTCGTCCATACCCGAAGCCAGCAGGACGCAGGTGGACTGAGCAAGTATTTCGCAAAGAATAACGCCGGGTACAACGGGATTGCCGGGAAAATGTCCGTTTAAGAAAAACTCATCGCCCTTAATCAGCTTTTTGCCGTGAGCCTTGCCGTCGCAAACCTCAGCCTCGTCAATCAGAAGCATATTGTCCCTGTGGGGGAGGATTTGCTTGATTTCTTCAATATTCATTATCTGCTCCTATTTCACTTTTTTAAATGCGATGCAAGCGTTGTGTCCGCCGAATCCGAGAGATGTGGAAAGAGCGTAGTCAAGCTCACATTCCTTAGCTGTATTCGGTGTGTAATCCAAGTCGCAGAGCTCGTCTTTCTCAACATAGTTGATTGTAGGAGGAACAATTCCGTTTTCGAGCGCAAGGATGCTTGCTATTGCCTCGGCAGCGCCTGCGGCGCCCAGCATATGTCCCGTCATTGACTTTGTCGAGCTGATGTGAAGCTTGTATGCGTCATCTCCGAAGGCCTTCTTAAACGCCGTTGTTTCGGTTTTATCGTTAAGGGGTGTGCTCGTTCCGTGAGCATTGATATAAATTTTGTCAGCCGAAGGATTTTCACAGTCCTTAAGTGAATCCGTTATCGCCTTTGCCGTTGCGGTTGCCTCGGGGTCGGGAGCCGTTACGTGATGTGCGTCGCAGGTTGAGCCGTAACCGCAAACCTCGGCGTAGATTTTTGCGCCTCTTTTAACCGCATGCTCATATTCTTCAAGAATAAGAACAGCCGCGCCCTCGCCCATTACAAAGCCCGAACGCCTTTTGTCAAAAGGAATGGAGGCTGCGTTTTTATCCTTTGAAGCCGTAAGCGCCATACAGTTGCCGAAGCCTGCAAGCGCAAGAGGAGTAATCGCCGCTTCGCTTCCTCCGCAAATCATTGCGGTTGCATAACCGTGAGCGATTGCTCTGTACGCCTCGCCGATTGCGGTTGTTCCTGTGGCACAGGCTGTTGATACTGCCATATTGGGGCCTTTAGCCTTAAATCTTATCGCTATGTTTCCCGCTCCGATATTATAAATCATCTTGGGAATAAACTGCGGCGAAACCTTTCTCGAACCGCCATTTAAAAGAGCTTCGTGCTCATGAGCGAGCGTGTTGAAGCCACCGATTCCCGAGCCGAAATATACGCCTATTTCTTCAGGAGAAACAGTGTTTTCAATTTTGCTGTCGTCATACGCCTCCTGTGCGGCGCAAAGTGCGTACTGAACAAAAAGGTCCGTCTTTCTTACAGTCGTTTTATCAAGGCAGACAAAGGGGTCAAAATCTTTAAGCTGAGCTGCCATTGTGTATTTGGACTCGGATACGTCAAAATATGTTATCGTGTCGATACCGTTTTTGCCTGATTTAAGTCCCTCCCAAAAATCCTTTACATTGTTTCCGATAGGGGTTACGGCGCCAAGTCCCGTTACTGCTACTCTGTTCATATCAAATTTTTCCGCAGAGCGGAAATCTCCTTTCCGATTGTACTACATTGCGAGTCCGCCGTCGATTTTTATAACCTCGCCGGTTATATAATCAGACTGCGGTCCTGAAAGAAACAGCACAAGGTTTGCAATTTCCTCAGGCTCTGCCACCCTCTTCATGGGAATTGAGTTTATTACTTCTTCGTTTTCCGAGAATTTTTCGGTCATATCCGTTCTTACAAATCCGGGAGCAACCGCATTACAGCATATTCCTCTTGAAGCAAGCTCTCTTGCAACGGATTTTGTAAGTCCGATTACTCCTGCCTTTGAAGCGGAATAATTCGACTGTCCGGCATTGCCCATAATCCCCGAAACAGAACTGATATTTATAATCTTTCCGGATTTCTGTCTTGCAAAAAGAGGATAAACCTGCTTTATCGTGTTAAAATATCCGCAAAGATTAACCGAGATAACATCGGTGAAATCCTGCTCCTTCATGGACATAAGAAGCTTATCCCTTGTTATTCCCGCATTGTTTACAAGAATATCTATCTTTGAAAACTCACCGACAATTTCCTTGAAAATCGCCGTTGCTTCGGAAAAATCAGCCACATTGCACTGATATGCCTTAATCTTTGTTCCGAATTTTGAGGCTTCCTTTACGGTTTCCTCCGCCTTTTCGGCGTTTCCGGCATAAATAAGCGCTACGTCGGCTCCTGCCTCGGCAAGCTTTAATACTACCGCTTTTCCTATTCCTCTTGAGCCGCCTGTTACGACCGCCGTTTTACCTTTAAGCATCTTTTCCAAGCTCCTTTAAAACCGACTCTGCCTGCCGGCAGTTCTCAACCGCATAGCATTTCGCTTCGGGAAGTATTTTTGAAATAAGCTTTGTGAGAGTTGTTCCCACGCCTGTTTCAATGAATGTATCAAAGCCCTCGTCCCATAGCTTTCTTACGGTAATCTCCCATTTTACGGGATTGTTTATCTGCTTTTCAAGAAGCTCCTTGGGATTGTCGCCGTAGGGAGAGGCTGTGAAGTTGGAATATGCGGTAAGCTTAGGCTTATTTACATCTGCTGTTTTAAGAAACTCGCCGAAGCCCTTTGAAGCCTCGTCCATAAACGGAGAATGGAAGCCTCCGCCTACAGCGAGAGGGACAACTCTGCCCCCTGCCGCCTTTGCGTCAGCCTTAAAAAGCTCAAGCTCGTCTGTCTTGCCCGATACAACAAGCTGTCCCGGAGAATTGTAGTTTACGGGATAAACATGCCCGTACTTTGAACAAAGGCTTTCAACATCTTCGTTAGGAAGCTTTAAAACGGCAACCATTGCGGCGTCTGTTTTATCAGCCGCCTTGCCCATAAGCTCTCCCCGCTTTGCGGTAATCTTAAATCCTTCTTCGGGAGAAAAAGCGCCTGCATATGCTAGGGCGGGAAGCTCTCCCAAAGAAAAGCCCGCAACTGCGTCCGCCTTTAATCCCTTTTCGTCAAGATACATCGCCGAAGCAATATCCGCGAGGTACAGGCAGGGCTGAGTGTTTTCCGTTCTTTTAAGAACCTCTGCACTGCCGTTAAAGCACTGGTCAAGAGTGCCTTTGCGGTATTCCTCCGCCGTATCAAACAGCTTTTTTACACTTTCGCTGTTGTTGTAAAAATCCTCGCCCATTCCTGCGTGATGAGCGCCCTGTCCGGAAAAAACAAATGCTATTTTACCCATTTTTCCGCTCCCTTCAGCAAAGCCTCGGCTTCTGCAAACATTTCTTCAATCATCTCTGCGGCAGGCTGTTCCTTATTTATCATACCTGAAATCTGTCCCGCAAGGAAACAGCCGTTTTTGGTATCGCCCTCTTTTGCGGCGAGCCTTAATGCGCCTACTCCGAGATTTGCAACAGTTTCGCTTGTTGCCTCGGGAGAATACTCAATTTGCGTAAAATTCCTGCTGAAATTGTTTTTAAGGCATCTGCAGGTATTTCCTCCGAATCTGCGGCCTGTGGTAACTGTGGAAATATCGTTTGCCTTAAGAACCATTTCTTTATAATTCGGGTGAACGTTACATTCCTCGGCAACAAGGAATTTTGTTCCCAGCTGAACGCCCTCGGCGCCCAGCATAAACGCCGCCGCAATTCCTCTGCCGTCGGCAATGCCGCCCGCCGCTATAACGGGAATATTCACTGCGTCGCATACCTGAGGTACAAGCGTCATTGTTGTAAGCTCTCCGATATGGCCGCCCGATTCCTGCCCTTCGGCAACAACCGCAGCCGCACCCGCTTTTTCAACTCTTTTCGCCATAGCGACCGACGCTATTACGGGAATTACCGAAATTCCTGCGTCAATCCACATTTGCATGTATTTTGTGGGGTTTCCCGCTCCTGTGGTAACAACAGCCACCTTTTCCTCAGCCACGATTTTCGCTACCTCTTCGACATGAGGACTCATAAGCATTATGTTTACCCCGAAAGGTTTATCTGTAAGCTCCTTTGCGAGCCTTATCTGTTCTTTTAAATACTCGGCGTCAGCGTTCATCGCTGATATTATTCCGAGTCCGCCGCCGTTTGAAACGGC
Source organism: Oscillospiraceae bacterium (assembly GCA_051882715.1). Taxonomy (GTDB): domain Bacteria; phylum Bacillota; class Clostridia; order Oscillospirales; family Ruminococcaceae; genus JBJESI01. The sequence continues at coordinate 120 of JBJESI010000151.1, read as the reverse complement.
AGCAGCAAGCTTTCCGTCGGCAATCCATGCCATTCCGCCCTGAAATATGGGATATTTTATGGAAAGCTTGTCACATACCGATGATCTGATCATTTCTTTACCTCTTGCCGGTATGCGTTC
>JBJESI010000150.1:0-8092 GCA_051882715.1 Oscillospiraceae bacterium | reverse complement strand
TCTATCTGTTTTAATGTCTATCGACCCTTTATGCTCTAACATTCAAAATACCTCCTCAACTTCCGATTTGTTGTTTAGTTAATTATACCAACGGGAGTTGGAAAAGTCAATGCGGCATGAAAGGCAAAGCCGCTTTTGACGCATCAAAAGCGGCTGAACTTTTTTATGTCTCTGCCTAACAGGTGATTTACTTGTCTTTCTTTTCGATTTCCGAAACTATTAGCGGTAAGACATCTTCTTTTTTTATGTCAAGAACAACGGCAAATTCCTCGTAAAGCATATTTTCAGCACGCTGCATTATTATCTCGTCGCAAATGTGCAGCTTTTTTCCGCAGTCTGCAAGCTCCTGCTTTTTCATGTAAAGTGTTTTTATTATCTTTACAAGCTCCTCTCGTACTCCCGATTCAAGTATTGCTTTGTATTTTTCAGTGCGCTCTCTTTCATCGTCTATCCAGATAGTTTCTTTTTCAGGCATCACCTTGATGAGGTCGTATATTTCCTCTTTGCTTAAAATCGGTCTTACCTTTTTCAGAAGCTCAGGTCTGTCGGCAGGCATATAAATTACGGATTTCTCGTTATTTACAGGTCTTAGAATATAATATTTTCCTTTCTTCTTGCCAAAGGACTCCTCCCTTATATCGGCAACTCTGCATACGCCGTTCGAGCCGTATATTATTTTTGAGTTTATATCAAGCATAATTTTCTCCGTTTTCACTGTACAAAAACTTTCTTCTGTTTAATTTAATTATACTCGTTTTTTTCTGCTCCTGCAAAGGACATTTTGCACAAATTTGCCTTGTAACTCCCCTTTTTTGCAACAAAAAAACAGCCTCGCTTTTACTTGCGAAGCTGTTCAATGATTTTATTTTAAAACCGAGGTTGCGCTCTGAATTGTCTTTTCAAGAGCCTCTCTGCCGTACTTATCAACCTCTGCCTTGTTCTTCTCGCCGTGAGTTAAGCAGCCTGCTCCGCCGATACATCCGCCGACGCACGCCATGCCCTCGATAAAGTTAGCTTTTGAAACGCCCTTCGAGGCTTTGAGAAGCTCAATTCGACAGCTTTCAATACCGTCGCAGGATACAGCGTTAAGATTGAAGTCCTCTATTCCCTGCTCCTTCAGAGCCTCAGCTACCGCATCCGCAAGACCTCCGCAGCGTGCAAAAATTCTTCCGTAATAAGAGGCGTTATCAAGCGCTGTTTCGCCGAAGGTTGATAAATCAAAATCACGGCTGTCAAAAAGCGCCTGAAGCTCTTCAAAAGTGATTACGCTGTCTATATAAGGACGAACGCTCTCCTTTTGGAACTCCATCTTCTTTGCCGTGCAAGGTCCTATAAATACAATCTTGCAATCGGGTTCATTGCCTTTAATATAGCTTGCGATTTCCGCCATCGGCGAAAGGTTATGAGAAATATTATCCTTAAGCGCCGGGAACTGCTTTTCGATGTAATCAACAAATGCAGGACAGCAGGAGCTCGTCAGAAAGCCTTTTTCGTAAAGCTCGCCCGATTCCTTGAGGGCTACCATATCTGCGCCGAGAGCCGCTTCAATTACACTGTAAAATCCCAGCCTTTTAATACCCTCAACAACCTGACCGAGCTTTGCGTATGTAAACTGGCTGGAAATGCTGGGCGCTACTACTGCGTAAACCTTATATTTTGAATTGCCCTCGCTCTTTTTTATCATGTCGATTACATTGAGAATAAAGGATTTATCGCTGATAGCCCCGAAAGGACACTGATAAACGCAAGCGCCGCAGGAGATACATTTGCTGTTGTCAATCTGAGCGCTTCCGTCCTCCGCCATTGAAATAGCCTTGATCTTGCAGGCGTTTTCGCAGGGACGCTTTCTGTTTGCGATGGCGGTGTAGGGGCAAACCTGCGCGCATTTCCGCAGTTAATACATTTTGATTTGTCAATATGCGCCTTCTGATGCTCATCAAAAGTAATTGCGCCTCTGGGGCAAACATCCTCACATCGGTGGGCAAGACAGCCTCTGCAAGAGTCGGTTACTTCATATCCGCCCGCAGGACATTCGTCGCAGGCTATGTCAATTACTTCGATAACGTTTGGGTTGTTCTTGTCTCCGCCCATCGCTATCTGAACACGCTCGGAAAGTATCGCACGCTCTTTATATACACAGCAACGCATTGACGGAGTTTTTCCCGGTATGATTTCCTTGGGGATATTGTGTATGGACTCCAAAAGATTATCCGCCCACGCATGGCGCGCCACTTCACGCAATACCTTATATTTAAGGTGCTGTACCTTTGTATCGAATTTTCTCATTTATTTCTCCTTAAGCATTGGAGGAGTATACGAACCCGCTCCAATGCGGTTTATTTTTCGTCTTGGAGTGCGAAGCAGTTTTGTCGGCAATGAAAATGTTCTGTGCCGAAGCCGAAAATCGCCGCTATACTTGCCGTATAGCAAGATTTAAGGCAATGGCACGGGGCATTTTCAGCCGCCAAAACCGGGTTAGGATGCTCCTCCAATGCTTAAAAATAGCTTACCTTGATTTTCTTTCCCATTTTTGAAAGACACGCCGCAAGCTCGTCAACAAGTCTCATTTTTATATTGAAATTTATTGGCAGATCGGGATTCTGATGTGCGGGGTTTACTGCCCTTCCCACAAAAAAGTTTATATCCGTCGCTTCCTCAAAGAGCATTCTTGCTATTTTTGAGGCTCCGTCACTTTTGAAGCTCCATTGCTCATAGGAGGTATTGTCAGCCAAATAGTTTTTTGCATATTCCAAAACCTTGTTGATTGTGATTACGCCCTCCGTAACAAGATCTGCCCCCTCAAGCTCAGCCGTCGGCGGAATATCCGGGTCAATAAAGTCGAGATTGGGACGCAAAGGCTTGCGGAGATATTCAGACGCAATGGATGACGTTGTTCCTCCGCATATAATATGCTTGCCCTTCTTTGAAAAGAAAAGCGACATCATCTTGTTGCAGTCGTCTCGGTTTGACGGAGGTCCGATTATCAAATTCATCGGCTCTCTTGAACGAATTCTCACGGAAACAACCGTAGCGTCGTCTCCGGGGCTTCCTTCGTACAGCTTGTTACATTCGTCAAGCAGAATGGTCGTAAGCGTTTTTGCCGTAAAGCCTACGCTCCAGAAGGTTTCCATAAATTCGATTATATCCTCACGCTTCCAGCCGAAATTATACTTCATTCCTGCGCCTGCATGCTCGACGCCGTCGCTGAAAGCAATAAATAAATCGTTTTCCTTGATTGCAATTTCAGAGCGTATTATTTTCTTCCCCGAAATATTCAGCGTTGTTGACGGCATTTCTAAATTCTTGCCGTCCCGCAGCAGAATGACTCCGGGATTATCGTACTGAATTATTTCTGCTTTTCTGTTATTGACAATCCTTATTACGGTAAATGTCGAATATGCGACCTGCCTTACCGAGCAAATCGGCAAGGTTTCCGCTATGGTTTCCACGGCGTCCTCAAGCTTTAGGCCTGCCGCAAGCATTGTGGATATTATTTTGGAGGTAAGGGTAGAAAGTATGCTCGCCTTAACTCCGCTTCCCAAACCGTCCGCAAGAACAATTACGGTTGAGTTTTCGTCCTGCTCAACTACCTCAACATGGTCGCCGCAAAGCTGTTCACCAAAGTGATTTATGCTCATGTAGCCGATATCGGCACATAAATTATTCGTCATCCTCATGCGGTATCGACTCCTTTAGCTTTGTAAGCGCGATTTTCGTTTCTGCCGCAGTTTCGCCGAGGAGCGACGCTATTTCCTGAACAATTCGCATCTGCTTTTCAACTACATTGTCGGCAATTTCCGCAGTCTGCCTTCCAAGCTCCTCCTTTTCTCTGCGCTCATTCTCCTCGTCGGTTACGTCTCGGAATATGGCTATCAGGTTGTGAGAGGATTTATCACGGACAACCGTCTGTTCAAAATACTTGTTGTACTCTGCATAGTAATCACGCTGGTTGTTGATTCTCTGAGTTCCGTCAAGCACGTTCATGTAAGGAACAGGGTCAAGAATACGTATTACCTGCTCTCCGAGAACATCGGACTTTGAATTGATATGAAGCATCTTCATCGCCGCCTTGTTTATGTCCTGAACCTCCAGGTCGTCGTTCATAACAAGAATTCCGTTAGGCGTGTGATTTAAAATATTGTTTGAAAAACGCTCAGAAGATTCCATCAAAAACGGCAGACACATGCTTACATCCGCTTTGCCCCTGTATACTGCGATTGCCTTGTCACGGCAGGTGTCGTAGCCGCAGGTTCCGCAGTTAAGCTCGTCGGAGGGCTTATATTTGCCCATTTTTTTCATAATCTCACGGATTTCTTCCTCGCTGGGCTCAGCCTTCTTGCAGCCTATATAGGTCCTGTTTTTGTAGACCTCTTTTCTTTCGGGCTGGGGAATATCAAAATCCTCCTTGCCTGCAAAGTTTGTTATCGCTTGGAAGTGACGGACGGGAGAATTCCTGTATTTCTCCATAACAGGGCCACCGATACAGCTTCCTGCACATGCTGACATCTCGATAAAGCAGTTTGTTAAATTACCTGCCGCTATGTCCTCAAGAGCATTTTTGCAGTTTTCGACTCCGTCGACCGTCATATATGTGTATGAATCGTCATTTTTCTCCATCGTTTTGAGTATTCCGCCCACCGTCGGGAACAGCCTTGCAAGGCTTTGGGGGTTTTCATCAGTCACCTTTTCGGGTTTGATGCCCTTTTCCTTAAACATTGACGAAAGCTCTTTAAAGGTCATTACGGCGTCTACCACTCCGTTGTCAGCCTCATCCTTTTTTGAAAGACAGGGTCCGATAAATACGGTCTTTGCGCCCGGATACCTCTTTTTTATATCAAGGCAATGAGCGTGCATGGGAGACACTATCGGAGCAAGATATTTCGCAAGCTCGGGATAGTGCTTACCGATAAGCAGGTTTACGGAATGACAGCAGGACGAGATAATTATGTCCTGCTCTCTTTTGTTTATAAGCTCGTCGTATTCACGCTTTACAATCGTAGCGCCTATTGCAGTTTCTTCAACCTCGGAAAAGCCAAGCTCCTTGAGAGCCTTTGTCATCGCACCTATGCCTCGGCCTTCAAAATACGCAATAAAAGACGGCGCAAGGCTTACTATTACCTTGTCGGGACCTTCAAGCAAGGATTTAACTATTTCGGTCTCATCGGCAATTTCCTTTGCGTTCTGCGGACAGACTACAAAGCACTGGCCGCACAGAATACACTCGTCAGGCACAATATGAGCCTGATTTCCCGAAAAGCGGATAGATTTGACCGGACAGTGGCGGATACATTTATAGCAATTCTTGCAATTTGATTTTTTCAGCTTTAAAAATTCCGGCATTACTGTTTCCTCCCGCAATGAAAACTATCTGAGCTTCTTCAAAACTTCATTTTCAAAGAATTCGTCAACATTATCGGGAGCGACTGAATGAATTTCACCGTCAACCGTTACGTTTACGCCGGTCTGGCAGTTTCCCATGCAGAATGTTCCTGCAAGTTCCACCTCGTCCTTGAGATTGTTGTCAGCAACTAACTTCTGGAGCTGTTCTACAACCTGTCTTGAACCCTTTAAATGACATGAGCTACCGATGCAAATAGTGACTTTCATACTAAATCTCCTTTATTCGTAATCGACTACGTTTACCCATCCGAGGAGGAGCTCACGCTCTTCCTTTTTGCCCTTTACGGACTGAGAAGCGGCTACAATAGGCATCCATTTCTGAACATACTGCTTGGCGGTATCGCTCTTTTTACAGAAGGTATTAAGATAGAATTCGGCTCCGTTTATATCGCCGTTCAGCCAGAACAGAAGATACGTGCGTGCAACGTCGGCAGACGCGTTACCCTGAGTGGCGTGGGACCAGTCGATTATATAAGGCTCGCCGTCCTCGGATATTATAATATTTTCGGGGCAGAAATCTCCGTGGCAGACCTTGCCGTGCTTGGGCATATCGTCAAGCATGGCGTGCAGGCTGAAGCGCAGGGTTGCCGTAAGGTCTGTGCCGCATATTCTGCGGTTCATTTTATCCCGAAGTTTCGGCATTTCGGGACAAGTCTTTGCGTGCATTGCAAGCTGCAGGTCTACAAAAAGCTGCATATACCCGTCGCGCTTTTCGGGACTGCGGCGCATCAGTTCTTCAAGAGATGTACCTTTTATGTATTCGGAGACAAGCGCCCATTTGCCGTCGAATTTCGTGACTTCTAGCACTTTCGGCACCCGGAGTCCCGCCTCTAATGCAAGCGCCTGGTTGTGCGCTTCGTTCAGCACCTCGGCGCAGGTATACCCGCTGCCGAATACTTTTACGCATCTGTCTCCGTCGCGGTACACCGTTTTATCGTTTCTTACTGCGATAATTCTGTCAAAGTTCATCTGTCTTTTCCCTTTCTACGGAGTCGGTCAGCGGCTTATCTGCAATTTCAGATGTGCAAGGGACAGCGCAAGGTTTTCGTACTGGATGATTACATCCGCCGGCTTATAAAGCTGGCAGGGGGCAAAGCACCATATGGCTTTTATCCCGCTGTCGCACAGCAGATTGCAGACCTCCTGCGCCGCGTCGGCGGGCACCGCGATTATTCCCAGCTTTATGCCGTTCTCACGGCAGAAGCCGTCAAATCGGCTCATAGGCAAAATCAGCTTGCCTGCGGGAGTATGCTCCTCTCTCATCACTTTTTTATCAAAGGCCGCGGTTATATCCATGCCGTAATCAGAAAAGCCGCCGTAATCAAGCAGGGCTCTGCCCAACTTTCCGGCGCCTATTATGACCGCGCCGCCGTTCTTTTTATCGAGAAAGCTCTCAAGGCTTGCTTTCAAGCTTTCGGTGGTATATCCGATTTTCGGCTTGCCGGATCCGCACAGTGCGCCCAGATCCTTTCTCACCTGCACCTCTCCCAGACCCAGTTCTCTCGCCACCGTTGTCGCCGAAACCGTGTCGGTATCCTCGGGCAGGCTGTTCAGAAATTTCAGGTACATGGGGATGCGGCCGAGAGTGGCGCGGGAAATGTCGTTTTCCTTCATTGCAGCACCTCCGTGGGTATTACAAATTTATACGACCTTATTCTATCAGAACACTGAGAAAAAGTGAATTGCCGCTTTCTCATATCGGTATTGCATTTATCGATATATCTGTTAATAATTGCTTTTTACAGATGAAATCGGCGGGCAAAGTGCTTTTTCAGCCGATGACCTCTCTTTTTGCGGCTATAAGGCGGCTTATAAACAGATTGTCAAGCTCTGTAAGAGCGTAGTCCTTTCTGTGAATCAGCACATCTTTGTAAATGCGAGCTCTGTCGGCGCAGTCTATCTGCACAAGTCCGAAGCGTTCAAGTGTGGCTTTGGGCACGGGAGACATCCACATATAGGTATCCGTATTACCGGAAAGCAGTTCAAACTGGCTTTCGCGGTCAAAAACGAATATGCGTCTTTCGCAGTCGTCGCCCAGTTCTTCTTTTCTGACCTCGGCGGCGGGAAGCGAGGGTACATACGGATCGCCGTGGGCTATTTCCATATGTCCTTTAAGGTCGGCATGAGACACTTTATCAAGAGACGCCAGCGGGCTTTCGGCGCTTGTTACGAGCATATAGCGAAACTCTGCCACAAGCTCATATTCCAGTCCTTTATCTTCAAGCATTTCTTTATAATAGCGGTCGAAATGCTCCGCGTAGCGGATAATGCCCAGCTTATAGTCGTCGCTCAGCACATTTTTTACGGTGCGCATTGAATTGGTCTCTTTATAAAACAGCTCAACGCGCATATCTTTATCAATAAGCTTTGTAAAATCGGTAAATGCTTCGATTATATAGTCGGCTCTGGGGACGGAAACGGTAAAGCGCTTTTTGCTGACTGCACCCTCGCTGAACATTTTTTCAAGGCTTTCCACCTGTTCAAGCACGCTTTCTGCCTGACGGATAAACACTTCCCCGTCGGGTGTGAGAAACATTCCCTTTGCGCTGCGCTCGAAAATAGTTATGCCAAGTCCGTTTTCAAGCTCCTTTACGGCGCGGCTCAGTGCAGACTGCCCCACATACAGCGTCTCCGCCGCTTTATTTATGGAGTTTGTCCTTGCTATTTCCACGGCATATTTCATGTGTAACAG
>JBJESI010000149.1:0-1867 GCA_051882715.1 Oscillospiraceae bacterium | reverse complement strand
AAATATCTTTCGCCGCCGTGCGGCAGATTGGAGAAAATATGAAGCTTGACAAAAAGGAATACGATAAGCTTGTAAAAAAGGCATCACCGGGCTCTAAAAGCTATTTTACCATACCTATGGCGTTTATTATCGGCGGAATTATCTGCGTTATCGGACAGGCTCTGGGGGATTTGTACCAAATGGCGGGATTTGAAAAAACCGACGCCATGCGGCTTGTTTCGGTTACGCTGGTTTTCCTGAGCGCGCTCCTTACGGGGCTTAAGGTCTACGACAACATCGCCAAGGTGGGCGGAGCAGGCACCCTTGTCCCCATAACGGGCTTTGCAAACGCCGTAGTTTCGCCCGCTCTTGAATTTAAAACCGAGGGGTTTGTTTTGGGACTGGGAGCAAAGCTTTTCGTTATCGCAGGTCCGGTAATCGTTTACGGCGTCACGGCGTCGGCGGTTTACGGAGTAATCTATTATATTTTAACAGCGTGGAGGTAGATTATGCCGCAGAGAATTTCACAATGCACCTTTGTAATGCAAAATCCTCCGACGATGGCGGGCTATGCGGCGGTTGTCGGAAAAAAAGAAGGAGAAGGACCTCTTGCACAGTATTTTGACTATGTAAGCGAGGATACCCACTTCGGGCAGGAAAGCTGGGAAAAGGCTGAAAGCCAAATGCAAAAGGACGCAGTCACCAGAGCGCTTGCAAAGGCAAACCTTGCTCCCAGCGACATCGACCTGATTTTCGGAGGGGATCTTTTAAACCAATGCGCTGGAGCAAACTACGGCCTGCGTGATTTGGAAATACCGTTTTTCGGGCTGTACGGGGCGTGCTCCACAATGGCGGAAAGCCTTGCGCTTGCCGCTCTGCTTGTGGACGCAGGCACGGCAATCAACACGGTAAGCGTTACCTCGTCGCATTTCTGCTCCTCGGAAAGGCAGTTCCGATTTCCGCTTGAATACGGCGGAACAAGGACTCCGACGGCGCAGTGGACCGCAACGGGCTCGGGCGCGGTGGTTTTAAACGAGCAGAACACGCCGCCCTTTATCAGAGCGGTTACGGTGGGAAAAATCGTGGACATGGGTGTGACGGACGCCAACAATATGGGAGCGGCAATGGCTCCTGCGGCGGCGGACACCATAAAAAGACATTTTAAGGATATGAAAAAAAGCGCGGACGATTTTGACCTTATACTGACGGGGGATTTGGGGCTGGTAGGCTCGGAATTGCTTGTGGAGCTTCTGCTCCGTGACGGGATAGACATTTCAAAGAAGCACAGCGACTGCGGAATTTTGCTTTACGATATAAAAAAGCAGGACGTCCACGCAGGAGCAAGCGGCTGCGGATGCAGCGCAAGCGTTTTGTGCGGATATATCGCCGACAGAATAAAAGACGGCTCCCTGAAAAACGTGCTTTTTACCGCAACGGGAGCGCTGATGTCGCCTACGGTTCTTTTGCAGGGCGAGAGCATACCGGGTATAGCTCATGCAGTTCACATAAGCACGGAAAGGGGTTGATAAAATGTCGTATTTATGGGCGTTTATAGTGGGCGGTGCGCTTTGCGCCGTCGGTCAGGTGCTGATTGATTATACAAAGCTTACTCCCGCAAGAATCCTTGTAACCTATGTTGTGGCAGGGGTGATTTTAGGGGGACTGGGGATTTATCAGCCTCTTGTAGACCTTGCGGGAGCAGGCGCAACCGTTCCTCTTACGGGCTTTGGCTACACCCTTGCAAAGGGCGTAAAGGAGGCTGTGCAAATTTACGGTCTTTCCGGCGCCCTCATGGGAGGACTGACAGCCACGGCGGCAGGAATAACCGCCGCTATTGTGTTCGGCTTTTTGGTCGCGCTTATCTTCAAGCCCGGAGATAAATCGTAAA
>JBJESI010000148.1:0-8161 GCA_051882715.1 Oscillospiraceae bacterium | reverse complement strand
CGCTTTTCGGCGTAACCTTTATGGTTATAGCTCCCGAGCATCCCATTGTTGAAAAATATGCCGATCGTATAGCAAATCTTGACGCTGTAAGGGCTTATCAGGAAGCAAGCACGAAAAAGACAGAGTTTGAGCGCACACAGATTGTTAAGGAAAAGACGGGCGTGCGCCTTGAGGGAATATCAGCAGTAAACCCCGTTACGGGCAAGGAAATTCCCATTTACATAGCGGATTATGTAATGATGGGCTACGGCACGGGCGCAATAATGGCAGTTCCGGCTCACGACCAGCGCGACTACGAATTTGCAAAGAAATTCGGCGCTGATATTGTCGAGGTTATCAAGGGCGGAGATATTTCCAAGGAAGCCTACACGGGCGACGGCGAAATGGTTAACTCCGGTTTTCTGAACGGCTTCACGAATAAAAAGGATTCCATCGAAAAAATGCTTGAATACCTTTCGGAAAAAGGCATCGGCCACAAGGGTATTCAGTTTAAAATGAAGGACTGGGCGTTTAACAGGCAGAGATATTGGGGCGAGCCTATTCCCATTGTTCATTGTCCGGAATGCGGAATTGTTCCCGTACCTTACGAGGAGCTTCCTCTTCGTTTGCCCGAAATTGAGAATTTCGAGCCGGGCGAGGGAGGCGAAAGCCCTCTTGCAAAGATTGATTCTTTTGTAAACTGCACTTGTCCTAAATGCGGCAAGCCTGCAAAGCGTGAGACCGATACCATGCCGCAGTGGGCGGGCTCGTCGTGGTACTTCCTCAGATATATCGACCCCCGCAACAAAGAATGCTTCGCCGACAAGGAAAAGCTTAAATACTGGCTTCCCGTTGATTGGTACAACGGCGGTATGGAGCATGTAACCCGCCATCTTATCTATTCGAGGTTCTGGCACAAGTTCCTCTACGATATCGGAGAGGTTCCCACCTCCGAGCCATATGCAAAGCGTTCTGCGCAGGGAATGATTTTGGGCGCAGACGGAGTTAAGATGTCTAAATCAAGGGGAAATGTTGTTGACCCTAACGACGTTGTCGAGCAGTACGGCGCCGATACGCTGAGAACCTATATTCTCTTTATGGGAGATTACGGTTCGGCGGCTCCCTGGAATGACTCAAGCGTTAAGGGCTGCAAGAGATTTCTCGAAAGAGTGTGGGGCTTGCAGGATATGGTTATCGACGGTGATTCATACCGTCCCGAAATGGAATCGGCAGTCCACAAGTGCATAAAGAAAGTAACAGAGGACATCGAGGCGATGAAGTTCAACACAGCGATCGCCGCTATGATGGAGCTTCTTAACATAATTTATGCAAACGGAAAAATCAACAAGGCTGAATTTAAGACACTGATTATCCTTCTCAATCCCTTTGCTCCGCATATTACGGAAGAGCTTTTTGAGCTTATGAATTACGGCGGAATGGTTTTTGAGCAGTCATGGCCTGAGTTTGATGAAAGCAAGTGCCTTGATGAAACTGTTGAAATCGTGCTTCAGGTAAACGGCAAAATCAAGAACAAGCTTGTAATTGCGGTTGATGAAGACAAGGACAGCGTGCTTGCAAAGGCAAAGGCTGACGAAAAAATCATCGAAGCCGTATCAGGCGGAAACATTGTCAAGGAAATTTATATTCCCAACAAGCTTGTAAATATTGTAGTCAAATAAGCTTGCTTATCACAAATAAATAGGAATTATTCATCTATATCTGCGTTATTGACTTTTTTCTCAAAGTACGATAAAATACACGTAGATATAGGTGATTTTTTTCTTGTAAAATATTAGCTTTGTGGGGTAAAACTATGAAAATCGGAATACTGACATTGTATAAATCTTTAAATTTCGGAGCGTATCTTCAAGCTTTTGCAATGTGCAAGAAGCTTTCTTCTTTAGGCGGCGCAGAGGTTTCTATGATTAACCCGAATACATACACGTTAAAAGATTGGATAAAACTCATCAGAAGCCACTATCCTTACATTATGAAGAATCGCATTGATATGATTATGCGTTTCAGAAAGCCTTGGAAGTTTTTCAAGGTGTCAGGCGTTGATGACCGTTATGATGTTGTAGTTATCGGCAGCGACGAGCTTTGGAATGTAACAAACCGAGATTTTGAGCAGAACGGATACCTATACGGCGAGGGAATTAACTGTGATAACATTATTTCATACGCAGTCAGCGCAAGAAACACAACCCCCGAAGAGTTCCTTAAATGTCATGATGCGAGCATATTTGATAATATGAAATCAATCGCAGTCAGAGATAGGTCCACTTTTGATTTGGTAAAAACACTTACGGGCAAAGAGCCTGTAATGACTCTTGATCCCACATTCCTGATTGATTTTAATGAATATATTTCTGATATAAAAGTTAAGGAAAAAGACTATATTCTGATTTACAGATACAGCGTGACGCTGTTTACAGAGGAAGAAAAAGAGCAAATCAGGACATACGCCAAAGAAAACGGGTTGAAAATAATTTCAGTGGGCTTTAAGCACCCTTGGTGCGACAAGCATATAAATTGCACTCCGCTTGAATTTGTAGCCTATGTAAAAAACGCACATTGCGTAATAACTTCGACATTTCACGGTACGGTATTTTCAATTCTCATGAACACAAATTTCTGCGTTCTTGAAAGAAATAACAAAGTAAGCAACAAAATTGTTGACCTACTTGATAAATTTGATTTATCGGACAGAAGATGCGTATGCTCTGACAGGAATATCTCAGACATTCTGAAAAACAAAATTGATTTCAATAAGGTTAACGAAATAAAGCAGGAACTATGCGATAAATCGGTTGCGTATCTTAACGAAAGCATTATGAATAGCTAAAACGGGGAGATAGCCTTATGTATTTGCCTGAACAAAAAAACAAATTTGAATGCTGCGGCTGCGGTGCGTGTATGAATATATGTCCCGTAAACGCCATAAGTATGCAGGAAGATGAAATGGGGTTTTGTTATCCCGTTAAGATTAAGGAAAAGTGTATTAACTGCCGTAAGTGTGAAAGGATATGTTCATTTGAGGCAGGTAAAAAGGTTATTGACGATTACAGTACTCTTGCCTACGGAGCAGTAAATAAGGACGAAGCTATAAGAAGTGCGTCACGCTCGGGCGGTGTCTTCACCGAAATAAGCAATATTATTTTAGATAACGGCGGTACTGTATACGGCTGTGAATTAACGGATGATTTTAATGCGGTACATACAAGGGCGACCTCCTGCGAAGAGCGTGATAAATTCCGAGGCTCAAAATATATCCAAAGCGACATAAGCGATGTATATAAGCAGATTGTCTCTGATTTAGAGGAAGGAAAACAGGTAATGTTTTCGGGAACAACCTGTCAGGTAGAGGCAGTTCGCAAGTATATTGAGGCTTCAAGAGCAGACAGCTCGAATTTATATCTTGTCGATATTGTTTGCCACGGCGTACCGAGCAAGAGGGTTTTCCATGATTATCTCAAATTTATTGAGAAAAAGAATAAATGCAAGGTCACTGGATTTAATTTCAGGAATAAAGAAAAGTTTGGCTGGAAAGCACATGTTGAAACGGCAATAACCGATAAAGGAGAGTTTGATTATAGATATTTCAAAAATCTCTTCCTTGAACATGACATTACAAGGGATTCTTGTTTTGAATGTCCGTACAGAAATACTGTAAGATCCGGAGATATCTCGCTTGCCGATTTTTGGGGAATAAATGATTTGGCGCCCGAAATGAACGATAATAAAGGTATATCTCTTATTCTTATTCATACGGATAAAGGAAAGGCATTATTTGAAAAATGTATTGATAAATTTGAAAGCAGAAGCTTTAATTCGGGGGACTGCCTGCAGCAAGCGCTGAATGAATCGTATCTTTTGCCTAAATCAAGGAATACTTTTTGGAAAATGTATAAAAAAATCGGCTTCAAATGGGTTATTATAGATTCCAATATAAGAAAAATCCGAAAGAGAATTTTAAAAAAATAAGACTAATCAGGAGCTTTTAAATGAGCAGTGAAAAAATATCCGTAATAATTCCGGTTTACAATACTGAAAAATATATCGGAAGATGCCTTGATTCAATTCTTAATAACACATATAAGAATTTAGAGGTTATTTGCGTAAATGACGGAAGTAAGGACAGAAGCCTCGAAATTCTCAACGAGTATGCCGAAAAGGATAATCGTGTAAAGGTTATTGATAAAGAAAACGGCGGCGTGTCCGCTGCGAGAAATACGGCTTTGGACGCAGCTACCGGAGATTTCATTTCTTTTGTTGATTCCGACGACTGGATTCACAATCAGTTTTTTGAAATCCTTATGTATTATCAGGCAAAGGAAAACGCGTCGGTGGTTGCCTGCGAGAGCTATGATACCGACGAGTATGTTGAAGATAAAAAGATTGAAGTAGGCGCCTTGAATACGCAAAGAATTCAGGGCGAAATCGCAATATCTAACGGCTCACGGGTGAAAAGCCGAATTTGGGGCAGAATTTATAAGAAAGAAATAATTGGCGATGTTCGTTTTGCCGTCGGAATACAGTTCGGCGAGGACAGAATTTTCAACTGCTGTGTTTTGGGCGATGCCGATGCCGGGATAGTCGTTGTAAAAGAGCCGATATATTATTATTTCAGCAGGGAAGATTCTTTGATTCATGTTCTTGACCATACTCAGAGAATTCATCTGTGCCGTTATTGCATAGAGCATATAGATGATTATAGCTTTCCGCATCAAAAAAGGCTTTTGCTTCTTGAAGCTATGAAGGGAATAATCGTTTGCCGATATATGAAGGACTCTACGCCTGAAAAAAAGGAATTCAGAAAAGAGTGCAAGCCTTTGCTTAAAAAGGCGCTTGCTATCATGAAGGACGTCGACGGATTTTCGGCAAGCACAAGGATTGAATATAATATTATGTCCAAATCACCGCAGTTTTACCGTCTGTGCCGTAAGGCAAACGATACCTTGGCTGCGCTCAAAAGGAAACTGAAATAATATGTAAAGGGGCTGTAAAAGCAGCCTCTTTTTTGTTTCCTTATTGAAAAACCGGTGTGTTTGTGTTAAACTTTAACAGAGGTGTATTATGAACAAGAATGATATCATTTTACTTGATATAACCGATGTTACCATTGAGGGGAACGGAGTCGGCAGGTATGAAGGCATGGCTGTCTTTGTCCCCAAAACCGCAGTGGGAGATAGGATAAAAGCAAAAATTGTAAAGGTTCTGAAGAATTATGCTTTCGGAATTACAGAAGAGATAATAACCCCGTCGCCCGACAGATGCGACGTGCAGTGCGGTGCTTTCGGAAAATGCGGCGGATGCTCGTTTTTTCATATAAGCTATGAGGCGGAATGCCGTATAAAGGAAAAGCACGTAAGGGATTGCTTTAAGCGCATTGCAAAGCTTGACGCGGAGTTTGAGCCGATTTTGCCTTGCGAAAATACATCGGCATACAGGAATAAGGCGCAGTATCCTGTGGGGCTTGAAAACGGCAAAGCTGTTTGCGGATTTTTTGCAAAAAGAAGCCACAGGATTATTCCCTGCGGAGAGTGTATGCTTCACCCGAAGACTTTTTCAAAAATCTGCGATGCGGTCATTGAATATGTGAACGATAAAAAGATTTCGGTTTATGATGAGAAAACGGGGCAGGGAATATTCCGCCATATTTATTTAAGACGGGGAAACAATTCAAAGGAAATAATGCTGTGCCTTGTTGTCACAAAGGATATAAAAGGACTTTTTGACGGGCTTGCCGACAGGCTGAAGAGCTTTAAAAATATAAAAAGCATAGTGATAAATGTCAACAGCAAAAAAACAAATGTTATTTTGGGGGATAAATGCAGAACGCTATGCGGAAGCGATACAATCACGGATATAATGTGTCAAAACGAGATTGAGCTTTCGCCCCTTTCGTTTTATCAGGTAAACACCCTGCAAGCCGAGCGGCTGTACGGCATTGCCAAAGAATACGCCGATTTAAAGGGCGGAGAAAGCATTGTGGATATGTACTGCGGAGCAGGAACAATCGGTCTTTCAATGTCTGATAAGGCGGGAAGTATTATCGGAGTTGAGTCGGTTCCCGAGGCTGTTGAAAACGCAAGAAACAACGCCCGCAGAAACGGAATCGAAAACGCCGAATACATTTGTGCCGACGCAGGAAAAGCGGCAGAGCTTCTCAGCCGCCGCAGGGACAGGATTGACGCAGTAATTCTTGATCCGCCGAGAAAGGGCTGCGACGATCTTACGCTTACAAGCGTGGCGGCAATGAATCCCGAAAAGATTGTTATGATATCCTGCAATCCGTCAACCTGTGCAAGAGATGCGGCAAAGCTAAGCGAGCTCGGTTATTTTCCCCGAAAGGTCCGCCCCGTGGACCTTTTCCCCCGCACATCCCATGTGGAAACTGTCTGTTTGCTGTCAAAGAAGCCTTGATTTGATGTGACAAAATAACGTTTTTAGGAAGAAACTGAGGAGCAAAGCTCCTTGCGACGGTCTCGTCGCAGTCTGATTAAGCGAGCTTATCAGGCTTTGCTCCGATTTAAATTTTGGAAAAATTCTGATTTTCAATGATGGAGGATGTATGAAAAAAGATATGACCGTTCCATGTGAGGATGGATTAATTAATATTCGTGTTGGAGCAATCATAATGAAAGACAATCATATTCTTATGGTTGGGAATAAAATCCGCCCCGAGTATTTATATTCAGTTGGCGGGCGAATTAAGTTTGGAGAAACTGCCGAAGATGCTGTGGTGCGTGAAGTATATGAGGAAACCGGGATTCATATGGAAGTGGATAGATTAGGATTTGTTCACGAGAATTACTTTTACGGAGATGCGGCGACTAATCTGGGAAAACTAATTTATGAGATTTCATTTTTCTTTTATATGAAAGTGCCGGAGAATTTTATACCGGTTAGCCAAAGTTTTACAGAAGATGAACATCAAGAATTTCTCCAATGGATTAAACTTGACGCATCAGTTAAGTATTATCCTGAGTTCTTTAGAACAGAACTGATAAAGCCGGAAATAGGTGTTAAACATTTTGTTACAGATGAGAGGTAGATTTCTGTATTACAGGGGTGTAGTTTGTCAGGAGAACAAACTTGCGTGACGTAAACCGACAATCAATTCGGCAGCTCTGCCGGACCGATTTAGTGAAGTGAACGAACCTGATAACTTAGGCAAGATGTCCCCAATCTGCCTAAGTCAGAGAATTCCAGACAGCCAAAGTGTCCGAAGGATAAGGAAAAGGCAATTATGGAGGCTTTGAAGGCTTTTAAGATGATTTAACAATTTATAAAATTTGAAGTATAGTGCGAGAGTGAAAAGTGATGAGAATATCTCAAATATCCGAAGATAATATTACAGATGAAATTGTAGATAGAGTTTTATTTGAAGGTATCCGAGATAATGGCGAAAATGCAGATTGTATTATTGTCCTTGGAAGTAGTAAGGCAGTACAATACAGAGTACCGGCAGCTGTTAACGCATATGAAAATAGTCGTTCATTGAAGTTATTAATGTGTGGCGGACCGAGACAACTTTCAAATGGTGAAAATGTGATAGAGGCAGAAAATATGTGTAATCGTGCACTTGAGTTAGGTGTGCCAGCTGATGCAATAATATGCGAGAAAAACTCAAAAAATACGATTGAAAATTTCTTATTTGCAATGGTGGAATTGCAGCGAGCATTTTGGCTTAATAGAATACATAGTGTTCTCTTGGTTACTACAACTTACCATATGCGAAGGAGCCTTGCTTTGGCTAGGTATTTATTTCCTGCGCATATTGAGGTGTATCCATGCCCAGTGGATGATACAAACACCAAACGTAGTAATTGGATGAATAGTGAGGAAGGACGAAAACGAGCTATTGCTGAAACTGCTAATATTATTCGTTGTGTGAAAAACGGAGTCTTTCCTGATTTTGAAATTTAATGACAAAGGAATTGAATTATGACATATCCAAAATGATTATTTTTGATTACGGTCATAACTTTTGTATTAATCCAGTTGGAGCTCTATAAAAGGGAATAGTGAACTTTTAAAATATGTAACGAAAAACCCTAATAAGTGTACAATTGAAGATGTTAAGAAGGGAACTGATCTTTGGTGAAAATATCGAAAAAGTACGCCGCTTTATTAAGAGGAATAAATATCAGCGGGAAAAACAAGATTTCAATGGCGG
>JBJESI010000147.1:0-1882 GCA_051882715.1 Oscillospiraceae bacterium | reverse complement strand
TCTTACCAACTTCCATAACTACATCGGAATACATCTGAATGAATCTTCTGTAGCAGTCCCAAGCCCAACGGGGATTTCCGGACTTTTCAGCCATTACCTTAACAACGTCTTCGTTAAGACCGAGGTTAAGAATTGTATCCATCATACCGGGCATGGAAGCTCTTGCGCCGGAACGAACGGAAACGAGAAGAGGATTTTCAAGATCTCCGAATTTTTTGCCTGTAATTTCTTCCATTTTAGAAATGTACTCATTGATTTCGGCCATGATTTCATCGCTGATACCGCCGTCTTCATAGTACTGTGTGCAAGCCTCTGTTGTAATAGTGAAGCCCTGCGGAACTCTCTCAGCGCCGAAAATCTTGGTCATTTCAGCAAGGTTAGCACCTTTACCGCCGAGAAGCTCTCTCATGTCTGCATTACCTTCAGAGAAAAGGTAACAATACTTAGTTGCCATTGGTTTATACCTCCGAATAGATTATTTGTAAAGTTGTACAAAATTGCCTGTCCAAAAAACGCGACCGCAACATCCCAACTTAAACACACATACATTATAGCAGAAACTTTTGCGTTTTACCATATATTTTTTAGAAAAAATTACACAAGATTTTAAAAAATTTTGAGTCATTTATACAAAAATCAGATAATGTTAAAAAAACACTTGAAAAAGAGAAGGAAAATTGCGATAATAGATAATAGGTATTTATGCAATAAAGAAGATATATATTTTCGAGAGGAAAAATGTATGAGCAACAATTATGCAGTAATCCTTGCCGCAGGCGACGGCAAGCGTATGAAGTCAAAGCAGCCCAAGGTTTTAAACAATGTTTTGTTCGAGCCTATGCTTGAGTGGGTAATGTCCTCCTGCTCTGCGGCGGGAATTGAAAAGCAGTGCGTTGTCGCCGGCTATGAGCATGAGATGGTTGAAGAATATGTGGGAGACCGTGCCGAGATTGTTCTTCAGACAGAACGCAAAGGTACGGCGCACGCCGTTATGCAGGCTAAAGGCTTTATCGAAAAATGTGCGGCGGCAAACGGAAATGTTCTTGTTCTTTGCGGAGACGCTCCCTTTATGGACGCAGACACCATTGCGGCGGCGCTTGAAGCGCACATCTCTAAGGGCAATGATGTGACCGTTATCACGGCAATCCTTGATAACCCCTCCGGGTACGGAAGAATTAAGCGGACTCCTGACGGTATTTGCGGAATTGTAGAGCAGAAGGACGCAAGCGAGGATGAGCTTAAAATAAACGAAATCAATTCGGGCGCATATTGGTTCAGCGCTAAGACGCTCCTGGGACTGTTTGATAAATTCACCTGCAACAATGCTCAGGGCGAATATTATCTTACCGACGCAATTTCAATCATTCTTGCTGACGGAGGCAGAGCTGACGCTTACGCTTCTGTAAACAGCGATGTGGCTCTCGGCGCAAACGACAAGCGTGCGCTTTACGAGCTTCATAAAAAAGCGGCTAACGCCGTTATAAGCAAGCATTTTGAAAACGGCGTTGAATTTTTGTCGCTGGACGGAGTTATAATCGGCAGAAATGTAAAAATTGGACTTGGCTTTCATCCTACGAATTATATATCAACAAGTCCTTATCTTTATAGACGTTCATTTCTTGGTATGAAAGGCTTTTCTAATAAAGATATGTTTTTAGAAGAAGATTATAGAAATACGGTCGTAGGAAACGATGTTTGGATCGGTGATAATGTTTTGATATGTGGAGGTTGTACAATAAATGATGGTGTAATTATTGGAGCAGGAAGTATTGTTACGAGAGATTTGGAGTCATATGGCATCTATGCTGGCGTACCTGCTAAACTAATTAGAAAAAGAGAATGCTCTTATGTTAACCTGGACAGTATTCCCTCCGAATGGTGG
>JBJESI010000146.1:0-1902 GCA_051882715.1 Oscillospiraceae bacterium | reverse complement strand
CGGCGTTTATGCTCGTTTTCATACCTGTAATGCTCCTTAAAAAAGAATGGGCATCAAGAGGGCTTCGCGCTGTCGGTTTTCTCGGACTTGGAGTGTTCTTTAAGCTTTCGGTAAGCTACCGCTATGTTGAGGCGGAGCAAAAAACATACACCGAATTTTCCGTTTCGGCTCTTTGCATAGCAGTTCTTGCGGCGGCAATTCTGCTTATTGCGGCGGGATTTTTAACAGACGGAAAAATCGGAAAATACAACGGAAAAATAATCGCCGTTTCTGCCGTTCTGCTTGAAATCGGAGTCATTGCCGCAGCGGTTATTTATCTTGCGTTTTTCTATAATGTAGAAGCAGGAAGCGGACTTATGGCTGAAATCGCCGCCTTTTTGCAGGGAAAGCTGACGCTTCACTCGGGAAGCAGGCGAGTTGCAATTTGGAAATACTCTTTTGAAATGGGAATGGAGCGTCCCTTGCTCGGACACGGAACAGGCGTTTTCAAGCAGGCGTTTTCAATATCAAAAGGCGCTGATTATGCCAAGGTGAGCAGCAGAGCCTTGGACATGGCGCACAACGACTATCTTCAGATTTTCTGCGAATCGGGACTTATCGGTCTTGCGGCTTATCTCGGTTATCTTGCCACAACCTTCTTCAGAGCGGTAAAAGCGGCAGTAAAAAACACAAACGTGCTTGTTCTTATGATTGCCGCAATGTGCTATCTTGTACAGATATTTTTCAGCTTTAATATTGTAATCGTTGTTCCCGTATTTTGGGTTGTTATGGGACTTCTCGAAAACGAAACGGTAAAGTCAAAGAAATCAGAACAGCAAAAGTAAATCAGCACAATAATGACGAGAGCCTCCGCAAATTATGCGGAGGCTTCTTTCTTGCTTTTATTAATTTTATTTTTTACAAATGCAATGAACGATACGACTATCGGAAAAACATAAAGAAAAGCCGTATTACAATAAATCATCACACTGTAATAAAACATATCCGCTTCAAACTGTGTTTTCAAAAATACTAAAGAGAAGAAATATATCAGTACAAGCACGGGAACAATCAAAAATTTAGTATCGTCAAGTCCGAAAAGCCATTTAATACAAAGAAGGAAAATCGCCGAGAAAACGCATATATACATGAAATCCGAAACAATGCTCGGAATTACGACAAATGCTTCGAGTCTTTCAAGAATATTGAAAAAAGCAGAACGCCTTACCACTGCATAGAACGGAAAGGTAAGCTTGCTTGTAAGCTGCGCTCCGTTTATTCCGATGCTTACCAAAGTAATCACAAGGCTGATTGCCGCAACACAAAGTCCCGCTCTCATATACGGCTTTATGCTTGTATATTTCTTATCGAAGCAATCGGAAAAAAACAGAATTATAAATATAAAAGCGACCACATTTATTGTTGCAGGCACAGCCCGAATGGATTTAATACTACTCTCAACAGTCATAGGCAGAAGATTCAGGTAATCGAAATCCCTGAGACATATTGCAGCAAGCAAGCCTATTATAATAATAAACATGACAAGCAGCAGCTCGGAAAGTCTGAATGCCGACTTGATTCCCTTGTAAAGACAATAGGCCGCAAGAAGCAAAATAACCGAAAACAAAAGCGTTGTTTTGGAATGTGATAAAAGCGTAGTCTGGCAGGTTATTGCGTAAAACTGTATTTTTGCAGTAATATTAAACAAAGCCCACAGCGCATACAATGCGATTATTATTTTTGCTCCGACAACCGTTACGGTGCTTTCAAGAATTTCATACAGGTTCATTGCGGGAAAAGCCTTCACAAGGTATCTTACCGAAAAAATGATAATCAGCGAAAACAGCGTTCCGAAAACGATGCTCACATATCCGCCCGCTCCCGAGGTTTTTGTAATGTAATTGGGCAAATGCCTTATTATAG
>JBJESI010000145.1:0-1907 GCA_051882715.1 Oscillospiraceae bacterium | reverse complement strand
TCTGGCGCTTCTTGCCATTTCACGCTGCTGCTCCATTGCGGCGTTATAACCGTCTTCGTCGCAGGTCATGCCCTGCTCCTCAAGAAGCTCTCTTGTAAGGTCGATAGGAAATCCGTACGTATCGGAAAGAGTAAAGCACTTTGTTCCGTCGAGAACCTTTTCACCTTTCTCTTTCATTTCGTTAATATAGCCGCCGAGGATATTCATACCCCTGTCGATGGTTTCGTTAAAGTTCTTTTCCTCGTTCGTAAGAAGCTTAACAATGTAGTCGAATTTCTCTTCAAGCTCGTTATATTCGCCTTTTGAGTTTTCAACAACTGTTTTAACAAGGTCTTTCAGGAAGAGCCCTTCAATTCCCAAAAGCTTTGCATGTCTTACAGCACGGCGGAGAAGCCTTCTCATAACATAGCCGCGTCCTTCGTTTGAAGGAAGAACGCCGTCGGAAGCCATAAATGTAACCGCACGGATATGGTCTGTGATAACACGGATAGAAATATCGTCTTTTTCAGACGCTCCGTACTCCTTGCCTGCAATTTTGCATACATGGTCTCTGATAGCCTTAATCGTATCAATATCAAAAATTGAGTCAACGCCCTGCATAAGGCACGCAAGTCTCTCAAGTCCCATTCCCGTGTCTATGTTCTTCTGCTTAAGCGGGGTGTAGGTTCCGTCCTCATGTCTTTCAAACTGAGTAAACACAAGGTTCCAGAACTCCATGTATCTGTCGCAGTCACAGCCGACTGTGCAGCCGGGCTTGCCGCAGCCGTACTGCTCTCCTTTGTCAAAATAAATCTCGGAGCAGGGACCGCAAGGACCGTCAATTCCTGCCTCCCAGAAATTATCCTCCTTGCCCATTCTGAAGATTTTGTCCATGGGAAGTCCGATTTTTTCGTGCCAAATCTTTTCCGCTTCATCATCGTTTTCGTAAACGCTTACATAAAGCCTGTCCTCTGGGATTTCAAGAACCTTGGTTACAAATTCCCATGCCCATGTGATTGCATCCTCTTTAAAATAATCTCCGAAAGAAAAATTTCCGAGCATTTCAAAAAATGTTGCGTGACGGGCGGTATATCCTACGTTTTCAATATCGCCTGTTTTGATACATTTTTGACAGGTAGTCATTCTTCTTCTCGGAGGTTCTTCCTGACCTGTGAAGTAAGGCTTAAGCGGAGCCATTCCCGCATTTATCAGAAGAAGGCTGTTGTCGTTTTTCGGCACGAGAGGAAAGCTTTTTGCACGAAGATGCCCTTTGCTTTCAAAAAATTTCAGATAACTGTCCCTTAATTCGTTAAGACCTGTCCATTTCATAAAAAAATCTCCTTAAAAAATAATAGCCTCCGCCCCGCATGGGACGAAAGCTTCCGTGGTACCACCCAAATTGTGCTTTCAAATAAGAAAACACCGCTTTTCCCCCTTTAACGCAGGAGCTACGTCGCCGCTTTAACGGCAAAACTCAGAAGCAGCAGGCAATCTCTGCAAATGGGAACTCGCACCGACCGTTCCCTCTCTGAAAAATGCGCTGAAAATGCCATTCTCCGTCACAGTTTCACTATTGTTTTAATTATAATATTACTCAAAAAATTTGTCAATAGTTTAACTGCATTATTTTGTCGGCTATCTCCGAAAAAACAGGTCCGCAGTCCCTTAAAGAGCCTTCTCCGCCCTCAATCAGCACCGTTACCGCATAACGTGGATTTTCAGAAGGAAAAAATCCCGTTATCCAGCAGTTATATATTTCAAGCCCGTCCTCTGCATATCTGCCGGTTTGAGCAGTTGCTGTTTTTGCTCCCGCCGTAGTGAGGGTCGGTTTTGCTTTAGCGTTGGACTCGTCCTCAATCATAGCAACCATAAATCCTTTAACAGTATCGGCAATATCCTCGTCAAGCGCCCTTGTAAAGCTTAGCTCG
>JBJESI010000144.1:0-8286 GCA_051882715.1 Oscillospiraceae bacterium | reverse complement strand
TCCTGCGGATATAATTTCCGCTTCGGAAAAAATGCCGAGGGGGATATAAAAACGCTGGAAAGGCTCTGCAGGGACGCAGGCGTACGGCTTCTTCCTGTGGGAGAGGTTATGCTTGACGGCGTGCATGTAAGCACAAGCGAAATAAAAAGGCTTCTCTCAGAGGGCAATATCGAAAAGGCAAACCGAATGCTCGGATACAGCTACTCCATAACGGGCAAGGTTGTCGCAGGCAACAGAATAGGCAGGGAAATCGGTTTCCCAACAGTTAATCAGTTAATCCCCTCCTGCAAAGCGCCGCTTAAAAATGGCGTTTACGCTTCAATCGCAGAGGTTGACGGAGCGCAGTATGCGGGGGTTACGAATATCGGCGTTAAGCCTACGGTTGAAAATCGCAGCGAGCCTCTTTCGGAAACGCATATTTTAGGCTTTGACGGCGATTTGTACGGAAAAACAGTTACGGTAAAAATTATTTCTTTTCTCAGACCCGAAATAAAATTTTCGAGCCTTGAGGAACTGAAAGAGCAGATAAGCCGAGACAAAACAAAGGCAAAAGAAATACTATCAAAACGGGAGGAATTATAAATGGGAAAGGTAAGAACACGATTTGCGCCCAGTCCTACGGGCTATATGCATATCGGAAATCTGAGAACCGCTCTTTACGCATATCTTCTTGCCAAGAAGGACGACGGTACATTTATTTTAAGAATCGAGGATACTGACCGTGAACGCTATGTTGAGGGCGCTGTGGAGGTTATTTACGAAACTCTCCGCAAGGCGGGGCTTAACTGGGACGAGGGTCCCGATGTTGGCGGTCCCGTAGGTCCGTATGTTCAGAGCGAGCGCATGGGAATGTTCAAGGGCTACGCAGAGCAGCTTGTGGAGAGCGGCCACGCTTACAGGTGCTTTTGCAGCAAGGAACGCCTTGAGGAGCTTCGCAAGGTTCAGCAGGCGTCGGGTATTCCCACAATGTACGACGGACATTGCAGACATCTTTCCGAAGAGGAAATCAAGGCGAAGCTTGACGCAGGCGAGCCTTATGTAATAAGACAGAAAATGCCCAGAGAGGGTACAACCACCTTCCATGATGAGGTGTTCGGAGACATCACCGTTGACAACAGCGGTCTTGAAGACCAGATTCTTATCAAAACTGACGGAATGCCGACCTATAATTTTGCAAATGTAGTCGACGACCACACCATGGGCATTACGCACGTGGTAAGAGGAAACGAGTATCTTTCCTCAGCGCCGAAATACAACCTCCTTTATGAGGCTTTCGGCTGGGATATTCCCACCTATGTTCACTGCTCTCCCGTTATGAAGAACAACACCGAAAAGCTTTCAAAGAGAAACGGAGACGCTTCCTTTGAGGATTTGATTGCAAAGGGTTATCTTCCCGAGGCGGTTGTTAATTTTATCGCTCTTCTCGGCTGGAGCCCCAAGGGCGAAAGAGAGATTTTCTCACTTGAAGAGCTTACGCAGGAGTTTGACATAAGCGGTATTTCAAAATCTCCCGCAATTTTCGACCCTCAAAAGCTCAAAGCGATTAACGGCGAATACATCAGGGCAAAATCCCCCGAGGATTTTAAGGAGCTTGCTCTCCCGTATATCAGGCAGACCTGCAAGCGTGAGGATATAGACATAGATGTGCTTTGCAGCGTTCTTCAGCCGAGAACGGAGCTTTTTACCGATATTCCCGAACAGGTGGATTTTATTGATGAATTGCCCGATTATGATATAGCGCTCTACACTCACAAGAAAATGAAAACAAACGCCGAGACCTCTCTTGAAGCGCTAAAGGCTATACTCCCCGTGCTTGAGGCGCAGGACGAATGGAATACTCAGGCAATCCATGAGGCGCTTTTTGCTCTTATCGAAAAGCTGGGCGTGAAAAACGGCTATCTGCTTTGGCCGCTGCGTGTTGCGGTTTCGGGCAAGCAGTTTACTCCCGGCGGCGGAATTGAGCTTTGCGATATTCTCGGAAAAGAGGAGTCCGTCGCAAGAATTAAAAAGGGCATCGAGAAGCTAAGCAAGTAGTACGAAAGGAGCTGCGGCTGATGATAGAGGTTAAGAATTTAACCAAAAGATACGGCGAAAAGCTTGCGGTCGATAATATTTCGTTTTCCGTAAACGAGGGCGAGATACTTGGGTTTTTAGGCCCTAACGGCGCAGGCAAAAGCACGACTATGAATATCCTTACGGGATATTTGTCCTCTACGGAGGGCGATGTGACCGTCAACGGAACGAATATCCTTGACGACCCCATAAAAGCAAAAAGAAGCATCGGGTATCTTCCCGAAATTCCTCCGCTTTATATCGACATGACGGTTGCGGAGTACCTTGATTTTGTTTACGATTTGAAGAAAACGGATTTGCCGAGAAAATCACATATCGAGGAAATCTGCAAGACAGTAAAAATAACCGACGTTTACAACAGAGTTATCAAGAATCTTTCAAAAGGCTATAAGCAAAGAGTGGGACTTGCCCAAGCGCTTATCGGCAATCCCGAGGTTCTTATTCTCGACGAGCCTACGGTCGGTCTTGACCCTAATCAGATAATCGAAATACGGTCTCTCATAAAAAGACTGGGAGAGCATCATACGGTAATTCTTTCTTCACACATTCTCTCCGAGGTTCAGGCGGTTTGCGACAAAATCATTATTATTGCAAACGGCAGAATCGTGGCGGACGACACCACGGAAAATCTCGCAAAAAATCTCTCGAACGACCACAGAATCAGCGTTAAGACCGACGCTGACGAGGACAAGGTAAAGGCTGTGCTGTCTGAAATACCGCAGGTTGAGAGCGTTTCCTCTCTGCTTCTTTCCCAGAGCGGAATGAGGGAATATCTCATTGAATCGGCGGAAGACACCGACATAAGAAAGGATTTGTTCTTTACATTTGCAAGAAACGACATTCCTCTCATTGAAATGAAAACAAAAGAGCTTTCTCTTGAGGATATATTCCTGAGGCTCACGCTTAAGGACGATATGATTACGGATACCGTAACGGTTAACTCAGAAAAAGAAAAGAAAACGAAAAAAGCCGCAAAGAAAGGAGGCAGAAAAAATGAAAGCGATATTCAGGCGTGAATTTATTTCATATTTTACTTCTCCCATAGGCTATGTTTTCCTCGGTGTGTTCTACTTTTTTGCAGGACTTTTTATGTATACAAATTCCGTTCAGTACGGCATGGCGGACCTTACTTATATGTTCTTCTATCTTTTCGTAACTCTCGTCCTGCTGATTCCCATTCTCACAATGAGGGTTTTCAGCGAAGAAAAAAGACAGAAAACAGATCAGCTTCTGCTTTCCTCTCCCGTGAGTCTTACGGGGCTTGTTGCAGGTAAATTTCTTGCTGCTTTCGCAGTATTCATGCTGGGAGTGGCGATTACCTTTGTTATAGCGGTTGTATTTTCGGTTTTTGCGTCCTCTATGCAGTGGGTTGTAATTCTCGGAAATATTCTCGGACTTCTGCTTTTGGGCTCGGTTTTCATTTCGGTTGGAATTTTTATTTCGAGCCTGACGGAAAATCAGGTTATTTCCGCTATCGGAAGCATTGCGGTACTGCTTGTGTTTTTGCTTATTGATGTTGCGGCGGACGCCGTTCCCATCGAGTTTATCAGCAAGTTCATTTCAAGCCTTTCGATTTACGACAGATATTATGAATTCTGTCTCGGAATTATAAACATCTCCAATGTGCTCTTATTTGTCAGCATGACGGTGGTGTTTAACTTCCTTACAATCAGAGTTCTTGACAAAAGACGCTGGAGCTAAGGAGGATAACCATGAAATTATTTAAAAACAGGAAATTAAGATACGGCTCGGCGGCAACGCTCATAACCGTGATTTTTATCGCCGCAGTTATACTTTTTAACATTGTTGCGAGCATGATAATCGACAGGCTTCCGTCGAAAATCGACCTTACGTCAGACAATCTTTATCAGATAAGCGACGAATCGATTGAATTTACAAAAGGTATCGACAGGGACATCAACATCTATGTTATTGCCGACGAGTCCCAGCTTTCGGGCGGCTCTCAGTACACAAAGCAGATTTCGGAAATTATTTCGCTTTATCCGAAATATTCCGATAAAATAAAGCTTTCATACGTGGATATTGAAAAGCACCCCGAATTTGCGAACAAATACGAGGAAACTCTCAATTCCTACGATGTTATTATCGAATCCGAGCTTCGTAAGAAAATCATCAGCATGAACGATATGATTGAATACGATCAGACGGATTACGAATACTATTATACCTACGGAACGTATCCGATAAAGGGTTCTTGTGCGGAGCAGGAAATGACATCGGCGCTTTTGTATG
The DNA here is from genome assembly GCA_051882715.1 of Oscillospiraceae bacterium. Taxonomy (GTDB): domain Bacteria; phylum Bacillota; class Clostridia; order Oscillospirales; family Ruminococcaceae; genus JBJESI01. The sequence goes on along the minus strand of JBJESI010000144.1, from coordinate 3,960 downwards.
TAACAGACGATAATCCCATTACCGTTCAGTTTATCACAACGGGATCCGAGGAGGATTATTTCTCAACCTTTAAAACCTCCGTGCTTGAAAAGAACGCTTATGTTGTGGAAAACGTAAACATTCTTACCGAGGAGCTTGACCAAAACGCCGAAATTGTTGTTTTAAGACAACCTGACAAGGATTTTTCCGCAAACGAAATCGAGAAGCTTGAAAAGTTCCTTGACAACGACGGAAAATTCGGCAAATCCCTTTTGTATGTTGCGGCAGATATCGGAGCGGATACTCCCATTATCGACGAATTTCTTAAGGGCTGGGGTATTTCTGTGGGCAAAGAGTTCATCATCGAAAAGGACGAGAACAGGTATTACAGAACGCCTTACTATGTATTCAGCGATATCACAAACTTTGACTTTACCAAGGACTATGACCAGACGAATACCCAAATGCTTGCATGCTTTGCTCACCCGGTAAATCTGCTTTATGAGGCGCAGGGTATAATCGAGGCTGCAACACTTGTTTCCACAAGCGAGACGGCTATTCTTGCCGATCCTGAGCAGGAGGCTGACGCTGACGAAATCAAGACGGTAGGCTCTCAGCAGAGCTTCGGAATTCTTGCGGTGTCCTATAAGACAAACCACGAGAACAACGAGGAAAAAAGCTATGTATTTGCGGCGGGCTCCGAATATCTCCTTGACGATAATTTCCTTATGGAGGACACCGCAAATTATTTCCTGAGCATCTTCAACACCCTCACGGGCAAGACGGACGGTATAACCATCGCCTCCAAGGGCTTTGCGGATTCGACTCTTGACCTTACGGCGGCTCAGGGCAAGGCAATTCAGATTGTGTTTATGTATGCCGTTCCCGCGATTGTGTTCATTCTCGGAATTGTGACATATATTAAGAGGAGAAACCGATGAGCAAAAGAAAAAAGGAAATGCTTATTGCCTCGCTGGCGCTTTTGGCGCTTCTGGCGGCTTTCGCAGTCCTTGTCCTGACTAAGGACAAGGAGGAGGAAACTCCGTCGGAAACCCAGTCGGAGGTTGACGATACTTCTGTAATGCTTTACGAGCACGAGCAGACCGATATTACAAATATCCGCATAGAAAACGAGTACGGCGGATATGACATAAAGGGAGAGTCTTCGGATTCTTCTGAATCCGAAGATTCAATGGTGTGGACGATTGAGGAGTTTGACGGTCTTCCGGTTATGTCAAGCTCCCTCGGAACGACTGCAACAAATGCAGCAGCTCTTACTGCAAATTCCCTTGTGGAGGAAAACTGCACGGATTTATCAAAATTCGGTCTTGACTCGCCTGCGGCTAAGGCGGAAATAAGCTTTGTTACGGGAACGACTCAGACGGTTTATGTGGGAGATGAAACTCCTCTCGGCTCGCAGTACTATGTGAGAATGAACGGGGATAAAAACGTTTACACGGTTGCCGAAACCTTTGTTTCAGCATATTTTAACCCGAAGGAGTCCTATCTTAACTGCCTTATTATTGCCGACATCGGCGATGATGAGCTTTATCCCGAAATTTCCGAGCTTTCCGTTACGAGAAAGGATTTGCAGAAGCCTATCATCGTGACTCCGCTTTCGGTTACCGACAGAGCGATAACAACAAATTCTGAGGACACAAGCGTTTCTTCGTCGTTTTCCGACTACAAGCTTGTAAGCCCCGTAAAGGCTTCGATTGATTTTTCAAAGCAAGGCTCGCTTCTTTTCGGAATGTACGGGCTTTCCGCCGACCATGCGGTAAGCGCATATCCCACGGAGGAGCAAAAGAACGCCTGCGGTCTTAACGACCCGTTCTGCGTGGTTGAAATGAAGCTTTCGGAGGGCGGCTCTTCAAAGCTTATTGTGGGAAACTCTTTTGAAGCTGACGGAATCACATATTATTTTGCAATGCTTGAGGGCAGGGAGATAATTTACGCTTTCTCCGAGGCTTCGCTTTACTGGAACACGGTTGAACCCATGGACTTTATAACCCGTGCAACCGTAATGCCCTATATTTATAACATTGCGGATATCAAAATTACCGCCGAGGACGGCACCGTTTACAAATTTGAGCAAAAGGATAAGCTTTTCTATTACAACGGCAATCAGCTTGACGATGAAAAATTCAAGTCCTTCTGTCAGTATCTTTACAAAGGCATAGCGACGGGAATTAACTACGGCGAGGTTGAGTATAATCCCTCCGTAACCGTTAAATTCAGCTTTACGGATACATCAATTCCGGACGCTACTGTGGGATATCAGCGCACCGATACCAGGTCGATTTACGTTTCTCAGGACGGAAGCGTTGATTTTACGGCTCAGGCGAAGTATCTTGACAGACTGCTTGAAAATGTGGATAATGTAATTAACGGAAAAGATATTTTGCTTTCGTGGTAAAACGACAGACTTTATCATCGGCTTATGATAAAATAATCAAGCCGCAAATGTCCCCGCCGGCTTTTGCAAGCTTATCAGGCTTTGCTCCTATTTAAATCAACGGCAAAAAATACGCAAAGGAGGAATTTTTATGGCAACAAACACACAGGAAAAATTTTTCACATATAAGGGCTTGCCCCTTGTCCGTAAGGGCGATGTGCTTTATTACGGAAATATGTTCGATGACTACGTAATTATGCTGACTATTCTTGAAAAAGAAAAAAACGGCGATATTGAGGTTGCAACGAGAGTGAGAGTTCAGATGCTTTCCACAGACCCCAACACGCCCGCTTCCGAAATGGTTGTAAAAAACAGCGAGCAGAAAGGTCTGTATGACGCTTTGGATATCGGACAGATTTGGCTTTCAAGAAACAAATAGACTAAATTGCGGTTTTGTGCGGAGGGCGCTTTGCTCCTCCGCATTTCTTTTTGACATAAAATTTATTTACACAAGCATTTTTTTATGGTAGAATATTTTACGAAATCTATGCTTGAACGGAGTGATACAGTGTCGGTTGAAGTAAGAAATCTTCGCAAAACCTTCGGAGATTTTGTGGCGGTTGACGATTTGAGCTTTTCGCTTGACAAGAAAGGCGTTTTCGCTTTGCTTGGCACAAACGGAGCGGGCAAAACCACAACCATAAGAATGATACTGGGAATGCTGGAAAAGGACTGCGGAGAGGTGCTGTTTGAGGGCAGACCTATTGACGCGGTCAGCGACCCTGTCGGCTATCTTGCGGAGGAAAGGGGACTTTATCCCAAGGTAACTGTCATGGAGCAGCTTATCTATTTTGCGACTCTGCGGGGCATGACGAAGCCGGACGCTGTTGCAGGGATAAATTACTGGCTTGACAGGCTTGAGGTCGGACAGTACAAGGACAAAAAGGCAAATCAGCTTTCCAAGGGAAATCAGCAGAAGATTCAGCTTATTTCCGCTCTTGTAACAGAGCCTCAGCTGCTTATTCTCGACGAGCCGCTGAGCGGTCTTGACCCTGTGAACGCAAATCAGTTCAGAGAGGTAATCCGTGACGAGGTGAAAAAGGGCAAGTACATAATCATGTCCAGCCACCAAATGAGCACAATAGAGGAATTTTGTCAGGATATAGTCATTCTCAACAGGGGAAAGACTGTGCTTAAAGGCAATCTCGGCGAAATTAAAAAATCCTACGGAAGAGTAAACCTTGCGGTAAAGAGCGATGATGATATTTCCCAAATTGCAGAGCGTGCAGGGCTTGTGCTTAAAGAAAAGACTCCCGAGGAGAGCTTGTTCAGAGTGAGCGGAGAGGAGCAGGCAAGGGCGTTTCTGGCGGACGCTGTTTCCCGCGGTGCTTCTATCGTGAAATTCGAGCTGACAGAGCCTTCGCTTCACGAAATATTTGTTGAAAAGGTCGGTGAGCAGAATGGGCTTTAAGGGCTTTGGAAAAATAACGGCGTTTACTATCCGCCAGCAGATGAAAACCGCCGCCTTCAAGGCGACGACAATAATAACAATTCTGCTTGTGGTGATTGTTTGCGCGGCAGTAAAC
>JBJESI010000143.1:0-8482 GCA_051882715.1 Oscillospiraceae bacterium | reverse complement strand
TTTCGACGACGATAAGCCCGAAAATACCAAAAAGAATTCATTACAGGCGGTTGGGATCGGCTCTCTAATGCCTAACCGCTTCAATCGCCCAGCTTCGGTCGATTATCTTGAAATCTCCGATTTCATCCTCGATTTTATCCCCGAAAACCTGAACGCTTTCATCATAAAACTCCTTGTTTACGGGAATAACAAGCTTTTCGCCCTTATCGTCAAACAGCACGAAAACATCCTGGTCGTGGGAGTCAAAATAAACTCTGGAAATCATAAAATCGGGCTTTTGCTCCATAACGGATTTGCTGATAAAAAGCTTGCAAAGCTCGATAACCATATCGTCCTTGCCGGAATCGAAAATCTTTATTTTTTCAATAAGCTCCTCGACAGTCCCCACAAGCCTCAGCTTGTAATCGCCTATATCCGAAAAATCCACTCCGTCCACAGTCTGACTTATCATTTCAACATCAGCCGAGCTGTAATCGGGAGCAAGCTGAATGAAAATCCCCTTTTGTGCGTCATGATAAAGGCACGGATACGCAAGACTTGCGGTGTAGCCGCATTTATCGCACACAAACATAAATGCGCTTCTGTCAAGAATTTTTTCTTTTATATCCTTATTTTCTTCGGCATTAACGCTTTTGTAAATCTCCGCCTGCCTGTGGTTTCCGCACTTAGGGCAGGTGACGGTTGTTACTTCCTTTTGCGCCACGCTTAAACCTCCCATTCCTTGATATTCTTTGCTTCCTCGTACATTTTTACATAGCTTTCAAAGCGTGATTTCTCAATTTCACCGCAGTTAAGCGCCTCTATTACCGCACAGCCCTTTTCCTTGGTGTGGGAGCAGTTTGTAAATCTGCACTTATCCTTATATTCGGAAAACTCACGGAAGCAGTCCTGAAGCCTGTCCTTTAAAATTATCTCGTAGCGGTCGGTTTCAAGAGAGGAAAATCCCGGCGTATCCGCAATATAAGCGCCGTTTGAAAGCTTGTAAAGCTGGGCGTGGCGGGTGGTGTGCCTGCCTCTACCCAATTTTTCGCTTATCTCCCCCGTCTTTAAAAGCAGGGAGCTGTCGATTACATTGAGAAAGCTTGATTTTCCGACGCCTGTATTTCCCGCAAAGCCGCATATTTTCCCTGCAACAAGTGGCATGAGTCCATCGGGGACTTCGCCCTTGGTATTGTCACAGCAAAATACCTTAAAGCCTGCATGGGTATATATCCGCAAAAGCTCTCCTCCGTCGGACAAATCGGTCTTGGTTATCACAAGCACAGGCTCGATGCCTTTGTATTCCGCAATGGCAATCAACTTGTCTATTACCGTAAAATTCGGCACGGGACTGCATGTAGAAACAACGATTATAAGTACGTCGAGATTTGCAAGAGGAGGACGGACAAGCTCGTTTTTTCTCGGTGAAATCTCGCTTATCACGCCCTCGTTTTCGCCGTAAACCTCCGCCGTAACAGCGTCGCCCACAAGAGGGCTCTGCCCAAGCTTACGGAATTTACCCTTAGGCTTGCATATAAAAAGCCCCTCGGGAGACTCCACGGTATAGAGTCCCCCTATTGACTTGGTTATGAGTCCTTTGATTTTTCTTTCGTTCATGGCTTACCGTGACGACGACGAAGCAGTGCTCGTTGTATCGGTATCGGTTGCAGTATCGGTATCGGTATCCGTTTCCGTTTCATCGGTATCCGTCGGTTTCATAATCGACTTGAATACGCTGGTATCCTGGAACTTCACGCTTGCTGTTCCCGCCTTGAAATCAATGTCGTATTCGGCGTAATCCACAGCCTCTCCCTGCGTTCCCTTAACCTTGATTTTCAGCGTGCCGCTCTCGCTCTGGCTTGAAAGCTTAAACTTCCAGCTTTGAGCGTCCGCCATGCTGATTGTAACCGTATCCACCTTCTGACCGTCAAGGTAGGCTGTGAAATCACAGTCTCCGCTGAAGCCCGAAGGAATTTCCACGCTGACATCAACATCCTTTATCGGCTGAACGCCTGCGCTTACGGTTATGGAGATAGCCGTGTCTCCTCCGATGATGGTATCCTTGTCGGGGGACTGCCTCATTACCGTTCCCTCGTCAACGGTATCGCTGTATTCGCTCTTTACGTTTACCGTGTTAACATCAATACCCTGTCCTGCGATGGCGTCGAGCGCTTTGCTCTTTGTCATTCCGACTACATAAGGCATCTTGCCCATAAGACTGATTTCTCCTGAGCTTATATAAACGGTGACCTCTTTGCCGCTTGCGTAGCTCGTTCCTGCCTCCGGCTCCGTTCTTATTACAAGGTCCTTAGGAGTTTCTGCGCTTATTTCGTAAACCTCGGTAACCTTGTAGCCCTGCTCCTCGAGAACACGCCTTGCATTTTTCGGAGTTTTACCCGTTACATCCTCGATTTCAAGCATCTCAGGTCCCTTGCTTATGGTAACGGTTACTGTTTTGTGTTCCTTTGTGGTAGCGCCCGCCTCGGGGTCCTGAATACAGATTGTTCCCTCAGGGTAATCGAGAGAAAATTCGGGTTCTTCAACCTGCTTGTACTGGAAATTGCCGTACTGATCCATTGCCTCGTCAAGCGTAAGGCCTCGCAAATCCGGCATGGTGATTTCCTTGCCGCTTCCTCCGCCTATTCCGTTCATGAAGAACACAACACATACGATGGCGGCAATAACCACAAACGCCGCCGCAACTGCCGCAAGCACAGGTACAAAGGGAGAAGGACGGCTTTCCTCTTCCTCGTCGTCCTCGTATTCCCCGTATTCTTCCTCATCCTCGATTTTTACCGCCTTTGCAGGCTTCTTTTTGCCGTCGGAATCGGGATTGACTGCGTCGAAATACTTTGTGGTTTCATCGTTCGTCATATATTTATACTCAAAAACGATGGACGAGTCCTTTTTAAATTCTTCAATGTCCCTTATCATCTCAGCCGCAGACTGATAGCGCTTATCCATATCCTTCTGCATAGCCCTGATGACGATTTCCTCCAGCCCCGTAGGAATGTCGGGGTTGATCTGTGTGGGCTTAAGGCAGGGCGACTGCATATGCTTTAATGCAATGGCAACGGGAGTGTCGCCGTCGTAAGGCTTTTTGCCTGTAAGCATTTCGTAAAGCATTACGCCTACGGAATATATATCGCTTCTTTCGTCCGTAAGCTCGCCCTTTGCCTGCTCGGGGCTGATGTAATGCACGGAGCCGATTGCCTTTTCCGAAACAGTCTTTCCCGTTTCCCTTGCAAAGCGGGCAATTCCGAAATCCATGACCTTGATTGTGCCGTCCTGAAGCAGCATTACATTCTGAGGCTTAATGTCACGGTGGACTATTCCTCTGTCATGGGCGTGCTGAAGTGCACGGAGAATTTGAATTGTGAAATGCACAGCGTCCTTCCACTTCACAACGCCCTGCTTTTCAATATATTCGGTGAGAGTTATTCCGTCAATGTATTCCATAACGATAAACTGGATTTTGTCGGTAAAGCCAACATCGTAAATCTTAACGATATTGGGATGCGATAAAAACGCTATCGCCTTGGACTCATTGCGAAATCTGCGCAGAAAATCCTCGCTTGCGGCAAATTCGTTTTTGAGAATTTTTACCGCAACGGTCTTTTCCTCAAGTATGTCAAACGATTTATAGATGTCTGCCATTCCGCCTACGCCGATTAGCTCACGGAGCTCGTAACGGCCGTCAAGCTTTCTTCCGATATTACTGTCCATCTTCAGTTTCCTCCGATTCATCTGAAATGCTGATAATTGTCGCTGATATGTTATCGCTTCCGCCCGATTCCCTTGCAAAAGTCACAAGCTCGTCAACCGCCGCCTGCGGCTCGTTTTCGGAAATTACTTCGAGAAGCCTGTCCTCGTCGCAGTAAGCCGTAAGGCCGTCCGAGCACAAGAGAATTCTGTCGCCGGGCTCGGTGTCAAACTCGTAATAGTCAGCCCGAACTCTCGGCTGTATGCCCACCGCCCTTGTGATAAGATTTTTCTGGGGATGAATTCTTGCTTCCTCCGGAGTAATCTTTCCCTGGGACACCCAGAGATTAACAAGTGTGTGGTCCTCGGTAATCTGCTCTATTTCGCCGTTTCTTATGATATAGGCTCTGCTGTCGCCTATATTTATCATATAAGCAGCCGTGCCGCTTGCTATAACGGCTACGCAGGTCGTTCCCATTCCCTGATAATCGGGGTTTTCCTGCGCTCTTGAATAAACTGCGCTGTTTGCCGCCTCGATTGACGACATAAGGAGATTTTTTACGCTGGACGGTTTCATTTCGGGTGAAAATCCGCCGCATATCCGCCCGCAAAGCTCACTTATTGCAAGCTCGCTTGCGAGGCTTCCTGCGTTTTCTCCTCCCATACCGTCGCATACTACGGCAAAAGCCGAGCTTTCACCCAGTATTTTTGCCGCAACTCTGTCCTGATTTTCCTGTCTGACAGTGCCAATATCCGATTTTTGTGCAATCTTCACTTGTCCACCGTCCTTTCTTTTGTGTCAATATAATTTCTTCTGAGCTGTCCGCAGGCGGCGTTTATATCTGAGCCGAGAGTTCTGCGGACTGTTGCGTTTATCCGTCCCTCCTCGAGTATCGCCTTAAATTCCTCTATCCTCTTTCTTTTGCTCGCACGGTAGGAACGCTCGGCAACCTCGTTTATGGGTATAAGATTCACATGGCAAACAAAGCCGCAAAGAAGCTTTCTTAGCTGTTTTGCACATTCGGGAGTATCGTTGACTCCGCTTATCAGAGAGTATTCAAACGATATCCTCCGTCCTGTTTTATCGAAATAATGCCTGCACGCCGCCATAAGCTCGTCAAGAGAATAACGCTTTGCAACCGGCATTATCTGCTTTCTTAATTCATCGCTCGGGGCATGGAGCGAAATCGACAGCGTAAGCCCCAAATTTTCCTCTGCAAGCTCGTATATTCTCGGAACAAGCCCGCAGGTAGACAGCGAAACATGCCTTAGACTCATATTGTGTCCGTTTTCGCTTGAAAGAATTTTCAAAAACTTCATTACATTATCGTAATTGTCAAGAGGCTCGCCTATTCCCATAAGCACAATGCTTGATATTCCTCCCTCGCAGTCGGCGTCCGCATAATACACCTGCGAGAGCATCTCCGACGGCTCAAGATTGCGCTCAAAGCCCGCTATGGTCGAGGCGCAGAAGCTGCAGCCCATCTTACAGCCCACCTGGGTGGAAATGCAAAGGCTGTTGCCGTGACGGTAGTTCATCGCCACCGCTTCGACCACCCTGCCGTCGCCTAAAGCGAAAAGATATTTTACGGTATTATCTATCCCCGAAACAAGGCGTTTTACAACCCTTGCCCGGTTTATGAAAAACCTTTCGTCAAGCCTTTGTCTGAGAGCTTCGGACAAATCTGTCATCTGCGAAAAGTCGGTTGCTTTTTTTACATGCAGCCATTTATATATCTGCTTCGCCCTGAAATCCTTTTCGCCGAGCGTTCTGACGCTTTCGGTAAGCTCCGTCAGGTCGAGAGAAAGTATGTCGATTTTATCCAAGCTTATTTTGTCCTCCTGAATTTTGCCATATAAAAACCGTCGCCGTCGGTTCGTCCGGGGAAAATCGTGGTCTCAAAGCTGTCGCAAAAGGGCAGCTTTTCCGCTTCAAATTCCCCGTGGCTTGCGAGAAACCTCGCGCTGACTTCCTCGTTTTCCGCTCTGCTTAAGGTGCAGGTTGAGTAAAGCAGGCTTCCGCCCGGCTTTACGTATTTTGAGCCGTTTGACAGTATTTTAAACTGAATTTGCGGCAAACGCTCAAAATCAGAAGCGTTCTTGTACTTGATTTCTGGCTTTCTTCGGATTATGCCCAGCCCCGAGCAGGGAACATCGCACAAAACCTTATCCGCCGCAGGAAGCGCCTCGTCAAAAACGGAAGCGTCCCCCGTCTGTGCAATAACGGAGTCAAGCCCTAATCTGGCAGCTCCGCCGCTTATAAGGCTCACCCTGTTTTTATGTATATCAAAGGAATAAACCCTGCCCCTGCCGTTCATCATCTGACAAACCGTGAAGCTCTTTCCGCCGGGAGCGGCGCAAAGGTCGAAAACCGTGTCGTTTTCACGGGCGCCCAAAGCCAAAGCGCAAAGCTGAGCGGATTTATCCTGTATATGAAACAGCCCTTCGGCGTAGGAGGGCTTTTCTTCAACAGCAAGCCTTTCAAGCCGCAGACAGTTTTCAAGGTCGGTTTTCTCCGCCCTGACGCCCTCCGACTCAAATCGGCGGATAAGCCCGTCCTCCGTGATTTTAAGGGTGTTCACCCTGCAAAATACGGGAGGCGCTCCCACAGAACATTCCATTATGCTTTCAGCCCTTGCCCTGCCGTATTCGCGGCTCCACTTTTCGTAAAGCCATTCGGGGCAGGAGTATTTCTGAGGACCGCTAAGGGTTTCGACAATTTCTCTTTGCCGTGTAAATGCCCTTAAAACCGCATTTACAAAGCCTTTTGCGCTCTGCTTTTTCACAAGCTTTACGCTTTCGTTCACCGCCGCGCTCTCAGGCACCGAGTCCATAAAAGCGAGCTGATATATGCCCATTCTGAGAATACACAAAATGTCAAAATCAATGCCTTCGACAGGCTTTGACGAAAGCCTTGAAATTACTGCGTCAAGGGTTATCGAGCGTTCAAGGACTCCGTAGAAAAGCGCCGAGCAAAACGCTTTGTCCGCTCCCGAAAGAGAGGACTTTTTTAATGCGGCGTCAAGCGCAAGGTTTGAATACGCACGGTCCTTTTGGGTTTTCTGCAAAAGCAGAAGGGCGGTTTGCCTTGCCGTCATACTAATCCCGTCTTCTGCCCGCTATGGCAATGAGCCTGAAAAGATTCATAAGCGCTGTGAAAAGAGCCGCAACATAAGTCAGCGCCGCCGCAGTAAGAACACGCTTTGCGCCCTTTTGCTCCTCGCCGAACAGCCAGCCGTTATCCTCAATAGTCCTAAGTGCTCTTGCGCTTGCGTTAAACTCAACGGGAAGCGTTACAAGCTGGAATAAAACAACCGCAAGATAAAGGAATATTCCCACTGTAACAAGAGGGTCGTAGGAAAATATGAGTCCCAGAACAACAAGCGGAAAAGAAAGATTTGAGCCGATATTTGTAATAGGAATGATAGCCGAGCGTATTCTCATAGGAAAATATGACTGAGAATACTGAATTGCGTGGCCTACCTCGTGAGCGGCAACGCCTATTGCCGCAACGCTGTTGCTTGCGAACACTCCGTCTGAAAGCCGTACCACATTAGACCTTGGGTCGAAATGGTCGGAAAGCTGACCGGAAATATGCTCGATTCTCACATTTGTCAGTCCGTTTGCGTCAAGAATACGTCTTGCCGCTTCAGCGCCCGTAAGCCCTGCGGAATTTGCCAGTCTCGAATATTTTGAATAGGTTGATTTTACGTTTATCTGTGCAACAAGCGCCACTATCAGCGCAGGCACAACGAAAATGTAAAATGTAGGGTCATAAAACCAATACATAAATGCCTCCTTAAATGTCTACCGACATTCCTTTTTTTATGCTGTTTCCGCAAAGAAACGCCTTTGTATCCATTCGTTTGGAGCCCTCCTGCTGGAGCTCCGTTATTTTAACTGCGAGTCCGTCGCCGCAGCGTATTATAAACTGCTTCTCATCGACGATTTCGCCGCATACGCCGTCAAAATGCTTTTCTACAAGCTCCGACCTGTACGCCTTTATGCGCTTTTCACCGATATGAAATTGAGCGCAAGGCCATTCGGACAGCCCTCTTATAAGGTTGTGCACCTCTCGGGCGGGTTTTGAAAAATCAATGTTCGCCATTTCGCGGCTGAGCATCGGCGCATAGGTATGCTCCGAATCATTCTGCTTTTCAGGCGACGCCGTTCCGTTTTCAAGCTCTTCAAGCACCTCTTCAAGAAGCGGCGCTCCCATGATTTTCAGCCTGTCGTGAAGCTCGGACGCAGTTTCGTTTTCCCCGATTTCGGTTTCGGCTTTTTTGAGCATATCGCCCGTGTCAAGTCCAAGCTCCATCTTCATAATCGTAACGCCCGTTTTTTTCTCCCCGTTTATAACGCTCCATTGAATGGGAGCGGCTCCTCTGTACTTTGGAAGAAGCGAAGCGTGGACGTTTATACAGCCGTACCTCGGCAGAGAAAGAATGTTTTCGCCGAGCAGCTTTCCGTACGCCGCAACCACAATCACATCGGGGGCAATCCGCAAAAGCTCATCATAAATAGCTTTTGCGTCGTCGCCCTTTTTAAGCGACTGCGGCTGAAAAACAGGTATGTTGTTTTCCCGAGCAAGCACCTTAACGGGAGGAGGCGTGAGCTTTTTACCCCTGCCGCTTGGCTTGTCGGGCTGAGTTATAACCGCCGCAACCTCGTGCCTGCCGTCAATCAGGCTCTGAAGGCAGGGGCAGGCAAATTCGGGAGTCCCCATATAAACGATTTTCATCGCTAATCCTGCCTTTCGTTAAACAGTTCCTTTGCCTTGTCGATGAACAAAACGCCGTCA
>JBJESI010000142.1:0-8509 GCA_051882715.1 Oscillospiraceae bacterium | reverse complement strand
AAGCTTTGCGTCGTTCTTTCTCTCCACGGACGACGGATTTGCCTTTATTGCCTCGACAGCACGGGCAAAGGCGTCCTCGTCAAGCACATAAAAATATGCGTCTATCATATAGAGGTCGCCCTCCTCCAGTATCACGGAAACATAGTTGTCGGCGCCCTTTTCGTTCTCTCCCAAGGCAAGGGCAACATGCTCGTCGTCGGCAAAGTATTCGGAAATATACGTACCGTTAAAGTTTATTGCCGCTTTTCTGTGATAATTCGTCGGCAGGTACATATAAAGCTGTCCGTCGATGTCGCTTTTTACCGTATAATCTATGCTGGAAGAGCTTCCGTAATTTACGGGTGTGTACCTCATCTGGTCAACGGCGTCCAGCTCCTCCACATTGTTAAGGTATCTTGACACCCGGGCTTTTTTAAAATACTCGACTCCCGTTGTTCCCAAAATGTTATTCAGAAGCAGGTTTTGATTTTCAAACACATTATCCGTAAACACGGTGTTTTCAAGGGAACTGTCGGCGTAAAACGCCAATGGCAGAGCATAGGGGTTTTCGTAAACATGGAGCACATATCCGTTGTTATAAATATCGTTGTAAAGCTCTTCATATGCGTGATTTTTGTTCTTGGGCTTAATTTCGCTGCCCGTGTCCTCCCACTCGGATATAATGTACTTGAAGCCCAGCAGACTGTCGCCTACAATCGTACCGCCGTTGTATTTGGTTTCAAAGCCCCTGGAGGTGTAGCCCATAGCCTTGATAAAATCAAGAGTCTTGGTGTTCATCAGCGAGCTTGAATGTGACATTCCCGCAATGTCAAGCGCCATCGGGTCGTTTACGGTTCGGTGAAAAGTTGTTTCCATACGGTAAAAGCTGCTGTCACGCTCACGAATCTCGTCAATTACAGAGTCAAATTCATCGTACCAATCCGTGTAGGAGGCCCTCGTGCTGTAAAGCACCTCCTCGTCGATTTTCTTGAAGGTGTCCACCGTGTTGAAAATCAGTTCTCCGCCGATGACTATGAGCAGACATACCGAGCAAACCCTCTTAAGCTCCTTCCTTTGCGACAGTACAAGGAACATAAGGTAAACCGTAAAGAAGGCAATAAACGCCCAGTAGAGCTTAACATCGGTAAAATATACGCTCCAATTTGTGTTCAGAACAATGATCGCCGCAATTATTACCGCATACGAGACAAATAAGTTTTTTCTTTCAATATCGCCTAAATGCTCAAAAGCCTCGCAAGACATGGTAAGAAGCAGGAAGGAGAAAATAAACGAATATCTGTAATTAAGCCAGTTGGGCCATTGTCCCCCGTGCATAAAAAGGTCCGTAATCGTCACATACATCAGTATAAACGAAACGGCTGTCACACCGAAAGCGCAGAGCTTTTTACGCAAAGACAGCTTCTTTGAGGCAAAATAAAGCGGTGCAAGCAGCAGGGCAAGAAGTCCGCAGTAAACAAAGGGCAGTCCGTCCACGTCTACCGAATCGTAGGACAGGGGGAAAAGCTTGCCCAGGAACGAAACAACCTCAAAGCGCCGGGTTATCTCGTAGCTTTCGGGAGTTGAAAACTCCATTTTCCCGAGAGAAAGGGACTTGTAAACAGGGAAAATTATAATCATTCCGATTAAAATTGCAATAACCGAGCCAGCGCCGTAAATCAGCGTCCTGCTTACAAAAGGCTTAAAGCCCGTGAATTTGACCTCCCTGACTAGAAAGAAAACAAAATAAATTGCGCTGAAAATTCCCACCATATAGCCGATATAAAAATTCGCAAGGAACAAAAGCGCAAGCGGCACAATGTAATTAAGTATCTTTTTTTCCTTAACGATAAGCTCCACGCCCAATATTATGAGCGGAAAATAAACAACGCCGTCAATCCACATGGGATTCATTATCTGGACCGCATTATACGCACACAAAGCGTAAAGCGTTGAGAAAACAGCGGTTGAAATCCCTTTTGAGCGACCCGACCTGTTAATAAAATATGCAAAAGTCACTCCGCAGGCTCCAACCTTTGCAACCTGCATAAAAAGAATACCCTCGGTAAGCAAAGCTTGGGGAAGCAAAAGCGGAATCAGTGAAAACGGGCTTGCGAGATAATAGCCGAATATACCGAAAAATTCTCCCGAAAGATTTCTGCTCCAGGAATAAAGCAGAGAGCCGTCGCCGAAAATCGCCCGTTTCAGCTCCTCGTAGTAATAGACATATTGACCGTTAAGGTCAAGAACAAGCGCGGACCTTTCCCCGAAAGGCGCAACGCCGAAAATCGCATACGAAACATACAGCAAAACCGCAGGGATTAAAAATGCTGCCAAATAAATAATTTTATTGTTAAGCCTTTTAACAGGATTCACGCCCGGAGTCCTCCTTTTTTGGTGTCCTTTCCGAAATTATAAATCTCGGCCGATATTTGATTTCCTCGTAAATTTTTGATAAATAATAACCGATTATGCCGAGACCGAGCATTATTATACTGCCCGTAATAAGTATCAGTAATATTACGGTAGAAAAGCCCTCAAGAGCCTTTCCGCTGAGATAATTGTAAAGCGTATTTACGCCCATTATTATGGAAAAGAAAAAGAAAAGCAATCCGCAGCCTGTGATTATGTGCATCGGAAAATTCGAGAATGATGTGACCGAGCTTATCGCAAGCCGTGCAAGCTTCATAAACGACCACTTGGTTTTGCCGTTTTTCCTCTTCGCAACATCAAAATACACATATTCCTTGCTAAAGCCTACCCAGCTCGAAAGCGCACGAAAAAACGTAAGGCGTTCGGGCATTTCGTTGAGAGCGTCGACAACCTTGCGGTCAAGGAGCTTGAAATCGGAAGCTCCGTTAAGGTCCATTCCGGAAGCAAATTTTAAAATTCCGTAAAATACCCTTGTAAAGAATTTATAAAGCAAGCTTTCCTTTCCTCTTGAGGATTTTCTTGCTTCAACAATGTCAATATCGTTGTTCGCCCAAATATTATACATTTTAACGATTGTTTCGGGAGGATGCTGCAAATCGCAATCCATTACTATTACAGCGTCGCCGACAGACTCCTTAAGCCCTGCAAAAATCGCCGCCTCCTTGCCGAAATTACGGCTGAAGCGAATTGCCTTTACATTTGCATCGGCGGCGGAAATCTGTGTGAGCCTTTCCCATGTTAAATCGCCGGAGCCGTCGTCAACAAAAATGATTTCGTAATCAATTTTATTGTCAGACAGAATTTTCCCAACCTCCGAGCAAGCCGCTGAAACATTCTCTTCCTCGTTATAGGCAGGTATAACAACTGATAATTTTTTCATTTTTCACCTGTGTCCTGATTTTTTAAGCAGGTAAGCCCGTCCGTTATACAGCCGAGCGAATACCCCTAAATGTTAGTATAACATAACAAATAAATTTCATCAATAAAAAAAGAAAAGCTTTCCGTTATAGAAAAAGCTTTTTTACTATATGCCCAAAGTAAGGCTAAATTTTTGTTTAATTTGCATACAGGCGATAATTTTGAAATATCGAAAAGCCTCCGCCAAAAGCAAAAAGCACCGATTTGAAATCGGTGCTTTTTTAATTAGGCTATTGATTAACTATTAGTTAAATTAACCACGCTTTTTGCTGATAACTGCACCAGCGAGAGTTACAACTGCCAAGCCGGCAACTGTAGCGATACCTGCAACACCGGTGTTAGGAACTGTTGTTGTTCCCTTATCTGTGTCTGTTGCAGCAGGTGCATTTGTATCAGTTGTTGTATCAGCTGCTGTATCTGTGTCAGCTGCTGTGTCTGTTGTTGTGTCTGTATCTGTCTCTGTCTCTGTGTCTGTGTCAACGGGAGCTGCTGTAGCAACTACATCGTCGAGAGCGATTGACTTGTAAGAACCATCCTCAGAAACAACTGCGATGATGCCTGTTACCTTGAAGGAAGCGTCATCTGCGATGTCGCTGAATGTGAATGTAGCAACTGTCTGGTCGCCCATAGCTGCTGAGAAGTCGCAGTCATAGATAGCCTTAACAGTATCTGTTACATTTTCTGTCTTTGTTGTGCTTACCGACCAGCCTTCAGGAAGTTCAGCCTTCTCTACGCCTGTGTATGTAGCGCCTGAGAATTCAACTGCATACTGGAGACCGTAAACATCGCCGAGATCAGCGAAATCAGCTGTAGCAACTACAACCTTGCCGTCCTCAACTGTAGCTGTCATTCTGGGTCCGTCAACTACTACAGGAGCGTCTGTTGTTGTGTCTGTATCAGCTGCTGTATCTGTTGTTGTGTCTGTGTCAGCTGCTGTGTCTGTATCTGTTGTTGTGTCTGTGTCTTCGCCTGTCTTCCAAGACTCGTTTGTGATAGTAATCTTGATGTCTTTGCCCATTACAACATCATAAAGATCTCCATCAGCAGCCTGCTGGAAGTTGTAGAATACGATACCAGCTTCCATAACGGGCTGTGTACCGTCGAGCTTAAGAGCGTTTACATGTGTAGGAGCGCCTTCGTTCCAAAGAACGTCCTTTGCCCATGTGTTTGTGCTGTTCCATTTGTAATCTGCACCAGTCTTAGCATAGAGCTGTACGTTGCCGCCGCAGCCAACGCCGCTGCCTTCAACAACCTCTACAAGGCCGTCGATTTCGTAAGCAACATCCATAGAGATACCGTCTACCCATTTTGATGCGTCTGAAAGTTCAGGATACAGCTCCAAAAGATCAACTGTTACTGATGCGTATCCCTGGTCTTCAGCAATTACGCCTGTTACTGTATTATCAGCAGAAGCTGTCATAACAGATGTAAGAGCTGTTGCTGCGAGTGCCATAGAAGCAACGCCAGCGATGAGTTTCTTTAACTTCATAATTAATCCTCCTAAAATTTTCTGTGTTTTCCTTGCAATATCCGAGCCGGCTTTCAAGCAGAACCGAAACGCCTACATACGGGAATATAGGAATCAGGGCGCCGTTTTACGGTCAGCGCAAATACGCACGCAAAATACACTACCTAAATTATATAGGATTTATTTCATTTAATCAATCGTTAAGTTAAACAGAAATTATATAAATATTATGTGCAAATTGTACAATTAGTCAGCTTGATTTTAAACTAATTTACTAAAAATCCGTAACTATATTTACCAAGATTACAACTTTTATTCTTATATGTTGTGTGATTTCACAGCTTTCATAACAAAATATAGTTGTGACGATGTTCAAGGAGCCTTAAAAATGTTCAAAATCTCTTTCTTTCTTAAAAAAATACCGATTGCAACTCAAATCGACCGAATTTTTTCAAAGTGCTTGCATGAAAATTTCCCAAAGGGTCTATACTGTTAGGTGAAAAATGAAAAAACGGCAATTTTCGTAACGAAAACTGCCGTCATGCTGGTGAGCCATCGGAGATTCGAACTCCGGACACCTTGATTAAAAGTCAAGTGCTCTGCCAACTGAGCTAATGGCTCATCAAAGCGCTTGATTAGTATAACAAAAACACGCCGATATGTCAATATCTTTTTAAAAAATTGTATAAAAAAATATTTTTACGGCTATTGCGCTCAGCAAAAAGCCCGTCATATCAGCGGATATTGCCGAAAAAACGCAGTGCCTTGTCTTTTTTACCTTTGTAGCTCCCATATACACCGCTATTGTATAAAACGTAGTTTCCGTCGAGCCCATCAGCACGCTTGCCACACGGCCGATAAAGCTGTCCGGACCGTGCTCCTTGATTATTTCGTCGAATACCACCAAAGCTCCGCTTCCCGAAAGGGGCCGCAGAAGAGCAAGCGGCATACATTCCTTGGGGAAGCCTATCAGACGCACAACAGGTGCAAGCAGGTTTCCCAAGGCGTCTATTGCGCCCGACGCGCGGAGCATTCCCACGCACACGGAAAGCGCAACGAGGGCGGGAAGTATCTCCGCCGCAACCGAAAGCCCCTCCTTCGCCCCGTCAAGAAAGTCGGAAAACACATCCTTTCTTTTGACAAGCCCGCAGGTGAAAACTATACCTATTATAATAGGTACTATGTAATCCGAAAAATTCAACTTTGCTTTCCCCTCTTTCTGTCGAGGATTTTGACCATCATTATCCCTACCGTCACCGACAGAGCAGATGTGCAAAGCACGGGGACGATAATTTCAAAGGGCGACGCCGAGCCTGCCGAGAGTCTGAGAGCTGCAATAGTCGTGGGAACAAGCTGAATACTTGCCGTATTTATCACCACAAGCATAATCATATTTGTGCTTGCGGTATCGCTTATATGCTCCTCCTCTTCAAGAGCCTTCATCGCCGCTATTCCCAGCGGGGTTGCGGCATTGCCCAGTCCCAGGAGATTTGCTATGACATTCATTGTGATAAGCCCGAAAGCCTTTCCGCTTTTGCTTATGCCTTTAAATATGCGGCTCAAAATCGGAGACAACGCTTTTGCAAGACCTTTTGTGACGCCTGAGTTTTCCGCCACACGCATTACTCCGCTCCAAAGGCACATCACACCCGCAAGGCTTATGCAAAGCTCAACTGCGGAGGAGCAACGTGAAAGCGCCGCCGTTGAAACATCGGAAATATTTCCGCTTACAATGCCGAAAATAACCGAAAACACAATCAATCCGCCGAAAATATACTTCATCATAAGCCTTCCACTCCTGTCATAAAATGTAAATTATAAGCTCTCCAAGAAAATTTATGGAAATATATGAAAAAATTTAAGAAATTGTGTTGACAATACTGTTTTTTTATGTTATATTACTGTCATAGGATAACATCTGTGGTATTCCTAAATATTATTTTAGCAGGAGGTTCTTCTATTATGATGAAATCAACAGGAATTGTAAGACCCGTTGACGAGCTCGGACGTATCGTATTGCCTATCGAGCTTCGCCGTACTCTCGGAATTGCCAACAAGGATTCTTTAGAAATCTATGTTGACAACGAACAGATTATTCTCAAAAAATATCAGCCTTCATGCATCTTTTGCGGAGATGCAGAGAATGTTATTCATTATGAAGGCAAGGTTCTTTGCAAGAACTGCATCGAAAAGCTTAAGAACCAGTTCTAATCCGGCTTCTTAAATTTTTGTGAACAGTCTCCCGCTCTACTGCTATTCGCACCGCAGTGGGGCGGGCGGTTTTTTGGGGGAGATAATATTTTAAACTGCATTGAAAAGGAAATGACCGTCACTTCAAGCATGTGCGACGCCTCGGCGAGGCTTTCGATTCCCGCCGCCATAGATATCTTTCAGGATATTGCCGCAGACCACGCTCTGATTCTGGGGATTGACGGATTAACAATCAAGGAAAAGCACAACGCTTTTTGGGCTATTACAAAAACAAAGCTCCGATTTTTCGGCAGACCTGCCTTCTTCGAGAAAATTACGGCAAAAACATGGCCGTCTAAGCCGTCCGGAGTAAGATGCCTTCGAAATTATACCGTTTCGTCGGAAAAAGGACTTGTCTGCGAGGGCAAATCGGAATGGGTCATTCTTGACTACACCACGAGATTTCCCAAGAAGCTCAGCTCCATTGATTTTCCCACAGAGCTTGATTATCTTGACGACAAGCTTTCGCTTGACGGTTTTGCAAAAGGCGCTCCCGAATTTTCGGAGGAGGATTTTGTTTATTCAAGGCAGATAAGGTACTGCGAAACCGACCTTTCACGCCACATGAACAACGCCTACTACTGCCGATATGTTCTGGACACCTTCGACGAGAGCTTTTTCGACGAAAACGAACGCTTTGAGCTTGATATAAGCTATATCTGCGAAAGCAAAATCGGAGATACCGTGAAAATATACCGCAGGCAGGACGGGGACGGCTATGTCTTCGGACTGATGCGCGACGATACCCTGCTTTGCGTGACAAGGCTGAAGCTAATTTAATTAAAAAGCCACCTGTTACGGTGGCTTTTTTAATACGCAAGATTACCTATTATTATAATCAAAAGTACAAATATGACTATAGCCGTAAGACACCCGTATTTTTTATCATAAATTAACCCTATAATTAAATATACGATTACAAAGAAGATATCCTCAAACATATTATTGCTACCCCCCTCAAAATATATTTGCCGCATTTAAAATGCGGATTTCAATACAGATCTTGCCGTCCTTTTCAGCATCAATCACAAACAAATCCGCATCACACAACGCTTGCTTAATTCCATCTGTCTTGCTGTCAAAAACATAGTCGTTTAGTCTAATATCTATGGCGTTAAATGCAAAATCAAAGCTCGTAGAAACAGGAGATTTTATTTGTCCTAAAATTCGTTTTAATTTTATAATAGTTTCAGTTTTAAGAACAAAGCATTTATTACCCGAGCTTTTTTCAGATTTTTTAATACATTCTGTTACCATTCTTGCAAATTCATAGTCATTCATTATTTAGCCTCCGTTTTGTATTTTTTTAACTGTCGCTTATAAATTCTTTCAGCTTTCCAACGATCGTCCCTGCAAGCAGGACAAAACTTCGGAAATTTTCTTTTTTTGCGCTTATACATTAACATCTCCTTTCGTTGCAACGAAAAATATCGTCCGCAGTCATTACACAGCAAATACTTTTTC
>JBJESI010000141.1:0-1961 GCA_051882715.1 Oscillospiraceae bacterium | reverse complement strand
CAAGCCGTGAGGAAATTATAAAAGCGGCGAAGCTTGCGGGGGCGCACGAGTTTATCATGGGGCTCCCTAACGGCTATGATACCTATGTGGGCGAAAGAGGCGTAAAGCTTTCCGGCGGACAGAAGCAGAGAATTTCCATTGCAAGGGTATTCTTAAAAAATCCGCCTATCCTCTTGCTTGACGAGGCTACAAGCGCATTGGATAACGAGAGCGAGCGGCTTGTGCAATCGTCCCTTGAAAAGCTTGCAAAGGGCAGAACGACGATTACCGTTGCGCACCGCCTTACTACTATACGAAACGCCGACAGGATAGTTGTGATAACCGCCGACGGTATAGCGGAGCAGGGAACTCACAGCGAGCTTCTTGCAAAAGGCGGAGTTTATTCTTCGCTTTACAATACGTATACGGAGCTTGAATAGCTCCCGAAATATATAGACATCGGGCTTAAAATATGATAAAATAGAGTGAAAACATTTTTTGGAGGAAGATATGCCACTTGTACCTGCTATTTGCTCTTCCTGCGGAGCGCAGCTTGAGGTTGATTCCACACAGGAAGCGGCAGTTTGCAAATATTGCAACACGCCTTTTGTAACTGAAAAGGCGATAAATAATTACAGTATTAAAAATTCCGTAGTACATATCCATGCGGAAATGAAGGACAAAAAAGAGTTTGAAATAGTTGCCGGGGATCTTGTTAAATATAACGGCGAACAGTTTGAGCTTACAGTTCCCGACAATATTAAGCGTATCGGCTCTCATTGCTTCGATGACAGTGCAATCGAGAGGATTGTTCTGCCTGAGGGGCTAACCGAAATCGACAGCTTTGCTTTTGCAAAATGCTCGGTTCTTAAGTCGGTAAAGCTTCCGTCGACGCTGAAGAAAATTTGCTGCAGCGCCTTTGTGAGCTGCACTCTTTTGGAGGAAATCGTGCTCCCCGACAGCGTTACTGTCTGCGAAAACAGCGCTTTTGAGGAGTGCAGGTCGCTTAAAAGAGTAACTCTTTCTTCAAAGCTTACAAGCATAAGCTCCGATATGTTCAGAGAATGCCGGTCACTTGAAAGCATAACCATTCACGAGGGCGTCCGCACCATAGGTTCAAAGGCATTTTACGGTTGCCGCAGCCTAAAAAGCGTCAGCTTCCCCGACTCCCTTGAGTATATCGGTCAGAATGCGTTTTCCGACTGCGAAAGCCTAAGCTCGGTTGCAATTTCAAATAAGCTTCATCAGCAAAGCAGGCAGTCGTTTTTAAATACTCCGTGGCAGAAGTATATATGGAAATCTCAAGGACGCTGTCCCGAATGCGGCGGCAGATATTTCTTCGGATTTTGCACAAACTGCCGTTCAAAAAGACCGTGACGGAATTTTTCTTTTCGTATTGCATTTCGCAAAAAACAGTACTATAATGTAAGTAATAAATAATACAGAGGTGTAAAAATGGACATTTTAGTAGAAACATCAGCGCGTCATGTACACGTAACCCGCGAACATCTTACCATTCTCTTCGGTGAAAACGCATCGCTTACAAAGAAAAAGGACCTTTCCCAGCCCGGACAGTATGCCTGCGAGGAAAGGGTTACTATCGTAGGCCCGAAAAAAGAGCTTGCAAACGTATCAATTCTGGGCCCCGAAAGATCCGCTACACAGGTTGAGCTTTCCGCAACCGATGCCCGTTCAATCGGACTTCCCATTGTTATCCGTGAATCGGGTAAAATCGAAGGTACCCCCGGCTGCAAAATAGTCGGCCCCTGCGGCGAGGTGGAAATTTCAGAGGGCGTTATTGTTGCAAAGAGACATATCCATATGACGCCGGAAACCGCAAAAGCAAACGGAATTGAGAATAACGATATAGTTTCGGTTAAAATCGACACTCCCGAAAGAAGCGCAATCCTCGGCGATGTTGTAGTAAGAGTAAGCGATAAGTTCGCTGACGCTATGCACATCGACACCGACGAATCCAATGC
>JBJESI010000140.1:0-1984 GCA_051882715.1 Oscillospiraceae bacterium | reverse complement strand
TATGCAAGCGCTTTTAATTATTCAGAAAACGTTACATACAATGGTCAAACTGTATCTGTATATTATTGCCATTTCAACGGGAGTTCAAAAGTTTACACGACCTCTAACGCCGTAGGAAGCGAAAATTCTTCTGAAGCGGGCATAACCTCAGGCGGTGTTTCTAAATGGGGAACTCGAGTAAAAAACGGTGATTCTGTTTCTCCCAAATTAACGCTAAAGGATTATAACGCAAGGTTCATGGCTTTTGCCTACATACAATAATAGCCATCTTAGAAAGATGTTCCCTTGCCGGGGGCATCTTTCTGCCGGCACACGTACATTCTGTCACTTTTGCCGAGCAAAATTCCGACATTTAAACGGAGAGTGATTTTTTGAAAACAGTAAAGCTTATGGCTGCCGCATTGCTAATATTTCTGGGCGTCGTTTTGTGCGGAGAGCTTCGCTCGGGCGAGGTTATTTTGTCGCTTGAAACCTCATGCGATGAATTTTGGTACTCAATTCCCGATAATAGATGGAACTCCGCCGCCTCGGACATCGAGATGCTAAGCGCCGAAAGCAATGTAACTGCATTTGTTTATAATACCGTATATGAAACGCTCACAGAAAACACCATTGAAATTTATGTCACCTCCGACGGAGAAAACGCCGTCAAAAAAAAGCTCGGAATAAGTTCTTCGGAAATAAAGAGCCTTTTTAACACCGATTTGAGTATAAAATTTAATAATATCGGTCAATTAAACAGCCAGCCTACCTGTCCTTATGTTTTTGTTGTCGGCGAAAACAGTAATACCGCTTTGTTCAGCGACAAAATGAGCGAGATATACAAGCTAAAATTCAGTCAGGCCGCTACCGGCAAAAACAATTCCGAAAGCTTTATCCTTTGCATATGGGTCGCAATATTAGTCTTTATTCTGATGATTTCCTTTTTTGAAAGCATCTCTGCAAAAAAGGAAGTTTTCATTAAAGCCACTTTCGGCACATCGATTTTTCTCCAATTTTTTAAAAAATCATTGCTTGATATTCTGATATACATTCTATCTTTCTCAACGGCAATTTATATTTCCTCCTTTATGAACTCAGCCGCAGAATACCTGAAAATATATATTGCCGCAGCCTTGATTTTATCTCTCTTAAATACCGTATATTTCTTACCATTGTTCTCATCAGATGTTAAAAGCGCCGCAGGGAAGAATGCGTCCTCGAAATATCTCCGTTTCAATTATATTATGAAAATGATCTTTTCTGCTACCGCAGTTATTTGTCTTTCGTCGGCGTTTTCCTCCTATGCCGGACTGTACGATTGCCATACCGCCAAGCCTTTCTTTGAAAAAAACAAAGAACATTATTTTATTGATTTCCAATATAAAATCATGACGGACGACCCGTTGGACAAGGTTCACGAGCTTCACCTGAAAACCAATTATGTAAACTACAAAATATATGACGAGTATTTTGATATCTGCAAGCCGATTATTCTCAACCGAATAAGGGATATTCCCTACCCGATGATATACGCAAACAGTGGTGCGAAGGAATACCTTGACAATCTTATTCCCGAGGTGGATTTGGACAGAATGACAAATAAAATCGCTCTCCTGATTCCAAGACATTATGAAAACTCAGGCAAAGAGGTAGTTAATATTTCGAGCGAGATTTTAAGGCAATATGGATTCGAAGGATATGATTTTGATAACATTGTTTCGTATTCCTCTGATATCCCGGTTGTAGGAATTGACGGAGATTTATCAAAAATGTACGAAATACTCAAAAGCCCGATTATCATATATAATTCTAAACCATATTCGGATATTTACGGAGAGCTCACCGAAAGCGACTATATATATATGCCTGATAATATGATGCTCGCTTTAAGCAACGACATAAAAGAAGAAATTGTAGATAAATACAATTTGCAAAGTGAGATATGCATGACAACAAATATTTTTGAGCATTTTTCTCTTACAGAAGGCGCATTTAAATTCAG
>JBJESI010000139.1:0-8693 GCA_051882715.1 Oscillospiraceae bacterium | reverse complement strand
TGCTCTGCTATCTTGACGGGCTTGTGTGCGATAATTTTGACAAGCCGTTTGAATGTATCGGCACAAGGCAGGAGATAAACGCCGCTCTTTGCACAGCCGTGGAGCAGTATGACGACAAGACGAAGCTTCCGCTTTTGCTCAGGGAGTATTATAAGAAATACTATATGCCGCAGGACATTTCGGCGGTCGACAATTTTTTTGACCCGTGCAACAATATTCCGCAGGATTTTTTGATGGAGAGGTGAAAAATGAGCGATATTATAAGCCGTATATGCGGCGATTTAAAGGATAAAAAAATACTTATTCTCGGCTACGGCAGGGAGGGCAGGTCCACTTTCGGGCTTTTTGCTCCGATTTTGGGAAAGGAAAATATCTGCGTTGCGGATTTGAATAATTTAAGCGGAAATCCCGAGCTTTCCGGAGTAAAGACCGTTTGCGGCGAAAATTACCTTGACGCAGTGAAAGACTGCGATGTTGTCATGAAAAGTCCGGGCATAGCGCTCCTTGACCTTATAAGCGAGGAGGACAAGAAAAAGGTTACGTCTCAGACCGACCTTTTGCTCAGATATGCCGAGAACAAAATCATCGGAATAACGGGAACAAAAGGCAAAAGCACCACCTCGTCGCTTGTTTATCACATTCTTAAAGCAAACGGCGTGGATTCAAGGCTTATGGGCAACATCGGAATTCCTCCGCTTTCGCTTTGCGGGGAAATAAACGAAAAAACCGTTCTCGTTCTTGAAATGTCCTCTCATCAGCTGGAGTACGTAAAGGCGTCGCCGAACATTTCGGTTGTGCTTAATGTTTACAGCGAGCACCTTGACCACTACACCTCTTTTGAAAAATACAGGGAGGCTAAGTTTAATATATTCAAATACCAAAATGCAGGAGATACGGTTATTTATAACGCCTGCTGCGAGAATATGCCCGAAGAATTTTTCGGCGGTCTTAAGCAAAACAAAATCCCTGCGTGCGACGGCAAAATCGGGGGAGAAAATTACTGCTGTCTTGACGGAGAAAGCATTACGCTTAGCATAGGCGGCAAAAAGCACATAATTCCCTTCAAGCAGCTTGATACAAAGCTTATCGGCAGGCACAACAAGTATAACATAGCGGTTGCTCTCGCCGTGTGCGCCTGTGCGGGAGTACCTGTGGAGGACGCAGTAAAATCTGTTTCGGATTTCTGCGGACTTGAGCACAGGCTTGAATATGTCGGGCGCTTCGGCGGAGTGCATTACTATAACGACTCTATCTGCACAATTCCCGAGGCGGCAATATCTGCGGTGAAATGCTTTGAAAAGGTGAGCACGCTTTTAATCGGAGGTATGGACAGGGGGATTCCCTATGATGATTTTGCTCGGTTTCTCATTAAATCCGACATCGACAATCTGATTTTTATGCCTGACAGCGGAAAGAGAATACTTGGCTTGATAAATTCTTTAGGCGGCTGTGATAAAAGGCTTGTTATGACAAACGGACTTGAGGAGGCGGTAAAAACCGCAAAAGAGCTTACAAGTGAGGACGGTATATGCCTGCTTTCGCCTGCGTCGGCAAGCTACGGCTTTTTCAAAAATTTTGAGGAGCGGGGAAAGGCTTTTAAAGAGCTGGTAAAACAGGGCGGCTAATGAGCCGCTTGAGGCAGGGAACAAAAATCCTCTTTGTTAAAATCACATTTTAAAAGACTTGCAGGGCGAACGGAAAATTTTCCGCATCGCTCTCTTATTTTATCCGTACAGCTTTCAAGCGCCTCCAGCTTTTCGAGCCTTTTTTCGTCCTCAAAAAGGCTGAGCTGTCCCTGACCGAAGGGAACGAGCTTTATAGCCCGTATACCGATTGCTCTTACGGAAAAATCGCTCCTGAAATTTTCAAAGAAGAGCTTTGACGCCTCGCTTTGAAGAATCCTCGACGACCTTGTGGGAAATGGCAGGGGCTTTTGAAAATCCCTTGATACAAAATCGGAGGTTTTTACGAAAATTTGAATTGACATGGCTTCAAGCTCCAGCTTCCTGAGTCTTTGGGAAACGGATATGGCGAGGGAAAGAAAAAGCCTGTTTATTTCTTCGGCAGAGTTAAGGTCGTGTATGGCGGTAGAGCTGTTTCCGACGCTCTTTACCGGCGGAGCAAAGTCCGACTGCATAACGGGGGAGGAGTCAAGCCCGTTTGCGCTTTTCCATATCATTTCGCCGTTTATCCCCAAAAGCTTTTTTAAAAATTCGGGATTTGCGTTTGCCACGTCGCCTATGGTGTTTATATAAAACCGGGAGAGTTTATTTGCCGTAGCTTTGCCTATCCCAAGCATATCCGAGGCAGGCAGATCGTATATTTTTTCTTTGAAATTTTCTTTTGAGATAACAGTTACTGCGTCTGGCTTTTTCAAATCGCTTCCGAGCTTTGCAAAGACTTTATTAAAGCTTGCGCCTACCGAGGCTGTTATGCCGAGCTCCGATTTTATGTCCTCTTTAAGCTTTAGGGCGATTTCCTCGGGACTTCCGAAAAGGCGTTCGCAGCCGCTCATGTCAAGCCATGCCTCGTCTATTCCGAAAGGCTCTACGGCATAGGAATACCTGTCGTAAATTTTACGTGCCGCCCTGCTGAACTCCGTATATCTGTCAAAACGGGGCGGAACGGTTACGAGGTCGGGGCATTTTTGCTTTGCCTGCCAGATTGCCTCTGCGGTGACAACGCCCATTTCCTTTGCTTTCATGTTTTTTGCAAGGACAATCCCCGAGCGAAGCTCAGTGCTCCCGCAGACCGCCACGGGGTAATCCGCAAGAGAGGGGTTGTCGTGAATTTCCACCGAAGCGAAAAAATTATTCAAATCGCAGTGCAAAATTGTTCTTTCCATATCTTCCTCCCGTGTGCGCTTTCTGAAATTGTGTTTCGAGAACAAATGTTCTCATTGAACATTTCGATATTCGCCGAGAGAGCGAGCCTCTTCTCTCTCTTCTTTATTATTCTTTATATTCTTTATATTCTTATATTGTTGTCGCTTGCTTGTCGCTTGCTTGTCGCTCGTTTGTCAAAGTGCTTGTCGCTTCCTGAAATTTATCGTAGTTATTTGCCCTGATAATCGTGAATTTCGAGGTTGAAGCGCTTGTCGCTTCGTTTGTCGTTTTTAAAGCAGTGTTACTAAGCCACACCTTGTGCATTAAATGACCGGGTAACCAAGCCGCAAGATGTCCCCCCGCCGTAAGGCGGTTATAAGAACAAATGTTCTAATTTAATTATATCACGAATGTTTGTTCTTTGTCAAGAGAAACAGTCCGAAAGTAAAGAAAAGCCCTTAAAATAAGGATAAATTGCCTTAAAAGCAGAGTTAAGTCTGCGAATATGTTTTGATTTTGAAAAGTTTGCCGAAGCGAACAAATGTATCGATATAATAAATCCAAGCCGCAAGATGACCTCCGCCCTACGGCGGCGATCCCGTCGCAACCTGATTAAGCGAGCTTATCAGGCTGTGCTCCGATTTAAAAAGTTTCAAAATGATTACAATGTATAAAAAAACGTAAGAAAATTCTTTAAATCGAGAACAATATATGGTATAATAAAACGGTTAAAATTTTAGGGAGAGTGTAGCTTTGGACAAGTATGTTATCAAGGGTGGGAACCGTCTGACGGGCTCCGTTACAATAAGCGGCGCAAAAAATGCCGCTGTTGCAATACTTCCCGCTGTGGTTCTCTGCGATGAACCATGTGTTATAGAAAATGTTCCGAACATCAGCGATGTTTCGATTATTATAAGAATTCTTTACGAAATGGGAGCCGAAGTAAAATGGCTCACAAAGTCGTCCTTGCGTATTGACTGCAAGGGCATAAAAAATCCTGTGGTTCCTTATGAAATGGCAAGGCTTATGAGAGGCTCTTATTATTTCCTCGGAAGCCTTCTCGGTAAATTCCACAGGGCAAAGGTCGCTATGCCCGGCGGCTGTGATTTGGGAAGCAGACCTATCGACCAGCATCTTAAATGCTTCCGTGCCCTCGGCGCAAGGGACGAAATCGATGGCGGAGTAGTCTGCCTTGAGGCTGACGAGCTTATCGGCTCGCAGGTGTATTTTGACATGATTTCCGTAGGCGCAACCGTTAACGCAATCCTTTCCTCGGTTAAGGCGAAGGGGCTTACGATTATCGAAAACGCCGCTAAAGAGCCTCATATTGTTGACCTTGCAAATTTCCTCAATACAATGGGCGCAAATATTATGGGCGCAGGAACCGATGTAATAAAGGTCAGGGGCGTTGATTATCTTAAAGGCGTGAACTATTCCATTATTCCCGACCAGATTGAGGCGGGAACCTATATGGTTGCCATCGCCGCAACAAAGGGCGACGCTATTGTTGAAAACGTTATCCCAAAGCATTTGGAATCCATAACGACAAATTTGCAGAAAATCGGCGTTAATGTCGAGGAGTACGACGACAGCGTAAGAGTATGGGTTGACAGCCCTCTCAAAAACGCCGAAATAAAAACCATGCCCCACCCGGGCTTCCCAACGGATATGCAGCCGCAGATTACGGCTCTGCTCACTCTCGCAAAAGGAACCAGCATTATCAGAGAGAGCATTTGGGAAAACAGATTCAGATATGTGGGAGAGCTTCTGAGAATGAACGCCGATATTTCCGTTGACGGAAAGGTCGCAATCGTTCAGGGCACGGGAATGCTCAAGGGCGCGCCTGTAAGAGCCACTGACCTCCGCGCAGGAGCGGCGCTTGTTATCGCTGCGCTGGCGGCAGAGGGCACAAGCGAAATCGAGGACGTTTTCTATATCGAGCGAGGCTATGAAAACATAGTGGAAAAGCTGACAAAGCTCGGCGCAGACATAACTGTTAAACCCATTCCGGGTAATTCAATTAAAAAAGTAGTGTAGTTGTATAGATGAGAAGGCTTGCTGTTTCGGCAAGCCTCCGCTTTAGGGGGAATTATGGCAAGAGTAGCAACGCTTTTCAGTTCAAGCAAGGGCAATGCAATCTATGTGGGAAGCTCTTCTGCAGGCGTGCTTATCGACGCAGGCGCAAGCTGTAAGAAAATTTTTACGGCGCTTGAGCTGTGCGGAATACCTTTGAATGCCGTAAAGGCTGTTTTTGTAACGCATGAGCACAGCGACCACGTAAAAGGTCTTAAAGTCCTGCAAAAGCAAACAGGTCTGCCCATATACGCCTCAAACGGCACGCTTGAATATCTTATACATAACGATTTGCTGTTTTGCGAAAACGAGCTTTATACGGTAAACCGCCCCGTATGCGCCGCAGGTATGGAGATTACGGCATTCAAAACCCCTCATGACAGCGCCGAGAGCGTGGGTTATACAATTTCAACCGAGGACGGGAGAAAAATTTCCGTCTGCACGGATTTGGGAGAGGTCACCGATACCGTAAGGGAAAATGTTTTGGGCAGCGACCTTTGCGTTCTGGAAGCAAATTACGATGAGCAGATGCTGGCGCATAACTCCGTGTATCCGCCGTATCTGAAAAAAAGAATAGCGTCGGGAAAGGGCCATCTCTCAAATTCAGACAGCGCTCTTACCGCAAGGGAGCTTATCGACAGCGGAACAACGAGAATTGTTCTCGGCCATCTGAGCCAGAACAACAACACGCCGCAAAAGGCAATGGAAACGGTTCTCGGCGAGCTTGGAGAATATAAGGTCGGAAAGGACTATCTCATGACGGTTGCGCCGGTTGCCACCGTCGGTCAGACGATAGTTTTGTAGGTGACGCCGTGCTTACAGTAAATATTATCGCCTTGGGAAAGCTCAAGGAGGATTATCTCAGAAGCGCCGCCGCAGAATACGCAAAGCGCCTCGGCGCACACTGCAATCTTGTCATAAACGAGCTTGCTCCTGTAAAGCTCCCCGAAAATCCGTCCGATTCACAGATTTTGTCCGCTCTTGAAAAGGAAGCGCAGACGATAAGACAAAAGCAAAAGAGCGGCTATACCGTGGCTATGTGCATAGAGGGCGTTCAGCTTTCAAGCACCGAGCTTTCAGAAAAGCTTTCCGATATTGCTCTTTCGGGGAAAAGCTGTGTTAATATCATAATCGGAAGCTCCTACGGCATCGACGAAAGGCTGAAAAAAGAATGTGATTTGAGGCTTTCTATGTCTAAAATGACTTTTCCTCACCAGCTTGCAAGGGTAATGCTTCTTGAACAGCTTTACAGAGCTTTTATGATAAGCGCCAACACCAGGTATCACAAATAAGGAGAACAAAATGCAGGAATTTACACAGCTGAAAAGAAAGGCTCTTGACAGGGTTTTTGCTAAGATGAACGACCGCCAGCGTGAGGCGGTTTATCATATAAACGGACCGCTTCTTATTCTTGCGGGCGCAGGAAGCGGAAAAACCACGGTGCTGATTAACCGTATCGCAAATATGATTTATTTCGGAGACGCCTATAATGACGAGAGCGTTCCGTTTGATATAAGCGCAGAGGATATCGAAGTATTAAGGCAGTTTGCCGACGGCGAGCGTGACGATATTGAAACCCTTGCAAGGCTTGTTGCCGTCTCCCCCGTAACCCCTTGGAGCATACTTGCGATTACGTTTACCAACAAGGCGGCAAACGAGCTTAAAGAGCGCCTTTGCTCAATGCTGGGCGATGACGGCGCAGATGTAAAGGCGGCTACCTTCCACTCTGCCTGCGTGCGTATTTTAAGGCGTGAGATTGAAGCTCTCGGCTATGAAAAAAGCTTCACTATTTATGACACAAACGACAGCGTCCGTGTTATCAAGGACTGCATGAAAACGCTTGACATAAGCGAGAAGATGTTTCCGCCTAAAAGCGTGCTTTCCGCAATAGGCAGAGCAAAAGACTCTCTTGTTACTCCGTCAGTTTATTCTCTTCAGGCGGGAGCGGATTACAGGCTTTCTCAGATAGCGAAGATTTATTACGAGTATCAAAAAAGGCTGAAAGCGGCAAGCGCAGTTGATTTTGACGATATAATAATGCTTACGGTTCAGCTTTTCGAGGAAAATCTCGATGTCCTCGAGCATTATCAGCGCCTTTACAAATATGTAATGGTGGACGAGTATCAGGACACAAACCATGCTCAGTACAAGCTCATCAGCCTGCTTACAAGAGAGCATAAAAATCTCTGCGTTGTAGGCGACGACGACCAGAGCATATATAAATTCAGAGGCGCAACAATCGAAAACATATTAAGCTTTGAAAAGCAGTTTGACAAATGCACCGTTATAAGGCTGGAGCAAAACTACCGTTCAACTCAGAATATTCTCTCGGCGGCAAACGAGGTTATTTCAAACAACGAGAACCGCAAGGGGAAAAAGCTGTGGACTGACCTCGGCGACGGAGAACTGATTGAGTATCACAGCACCGATAACGACAGAAGCGAAGCAAGATTTGTTGTGGATAAGGTGCTTGAAAACGTTGAAAAGGGCGGAAAATATTCCGACAATGCGGTTCTTTACAGAACGAACGCCCAGTCACGTTCTCTTGAGCAGGCGTTTTTGAAGAGCGGCGTTCCGTATAAGATTGTAGGAGGTTTAAAGTTCCTTGACCGAATGGAGGTTAAGGATATCCTCGCATATCTTTGCGTTATTGACAACCCCGGCGATATGCTCCGCTTCAAGCGAATAATCAACACCCCGAAAAGGGGAATAGGCGACGCAACCGTAAATGCAATCGAGAGCATCGCCTCGGGACTGGGACTGACTCCCATGGAGGTAGTAAGGCACGCTGCCGAGTACCCGATGCTTGCTTCAAAGGCTCAGGCGCTTTTTAAGTTCTCGGAGATGATGTATAAGATAGAGGACAGGGCCGCAGACGGTCTGGAGGAGCTTATCGACGTCATTCTTGAGGAGTCGGGCTACAAGGAAGCTATGGTGAAGCTCGGCGACGAGGGAGAGGACAGGCTTGCAAACATAGCCGAGCTGAAATCCTACATTGCAAGCTACGAGTCGGAAACAGAAGAGCCTACCTTATCGGGCTTTTTGGAGGACGTTTCTCTTTACAGCGATTTGGACGCCATTGACGGCGAAAGCGATTTTGTTGTTTTAATGACCGTACATTCCGCAAAGGGACTTGAATTTGAGAATGTTTACATAGTCGGCTTTGAGGAAAATATATTCCCCAGCAGCCGCTCCGTAGGAGAGGGCGATATCGACGAGGAGCGCAGACTGGCTTACGTTGCCATAACAAGAGCTAAGCGCAGGCTTTATCTTGTTACCGCCGAGGAAAGAAGCCAGTTCGGTATGTTCCAGCGCAATCCCGTTTCAAGATTTATCAGAGAAATTCCGAAAAAATACCTGAAATACACGGGAAATATTTCGGTAAGAAATGCCGATACCCCGAAAACAAAATCATTTGCGTCGGGCAGGGGAATGACCTTTAACCCGCTTGCAAAGCAGCCGCCGAAGCCCACTCCGGCACAGGAAAACAGCTATGCGGCAGGCGACCGCATTAAGCACTCCGTATTCGGAAACGGAGTAATAGTAAAGGTAACCCCGATGTCGAACGACGCAATGCTTGAAATCAATTTCGACAGCGGAATAACCAAAAAAGTAATGGCAAATTTTGCAAGGATAAAAAAATTGTAGTTCTTTTAATAATTGCCGCAGGAAATAAGCAGGTTTATTAAGGACAGTTATCTAAAACTTCATAGGAATTTGGCGCACAAATTCCATGCTTTTAACGGTATAAGACAAAACTACCCGAAGAAGAGAAATACAAAACTCTTTTTCGGG
>JBJESI010000138.1:0-1998 GCA_051882715.1 Oscillospiraceae bacterium | reverse complement strand
TTAGTCGTTGTCGCTTATGTTTATTGTTTCAAAGGTTGCGCCGTTGTCTTTTGTAAGGAACACTCTGTCAATCTCGCCGATGACGAGGTACAAATCGGCAATCTTTTTGCCGTTTGTGTTTATCTCCACACGGTGGCATTTATCCTGGTTGATATTTGCTTCGCCAAGGTAAATTGTTTTATATACACCGTAGGTTTGACCGAGCCGGCTTTCTGCGATATCCTCGGCATTTGAGATTGCGTAGTCTATTTCAGCCACCGCCTCTTCGCCTATATAGCAGTCGGAAAGCTTCTTTTCAGCGCCGTTTCTGTACTCGCTTTGAACATATCTCAGCTTACCGTTTTCGCCGAAAACAGCTTGCTTTGATATGCAGTTAAAGTCGTCGTCGGCTGCGCTCCATTCATAAACGCTTGAGATATAGTCAGATGCGCTTCCTTTTTCGTACGAGGACACGGTTTTGGTGTCCGAGTTGAAGTTCGGGGAAGCCATGAGTCTGAGCGTTTCGTTTTCAAAGAAAAGCTTTGCGTCCTCGTCATAAATCCAGAAATGGTAATAGGAATTTACCGTTCCTCTTGAGTATATAACCGATATGTCATTATATCCGTCAAAATTGCAGTCAAGAGTTCTCACCTGCGCCCCTTCAATGGCGTCGGGGCAGTCAAGCACCTGAATGACGTTTCCGTTTGTGTCGGTAACGGTTATTTTTCCGCCGTTAAGAACTGCCGAAAAGCCGCCTGTATCGGAGTTATCATCGTTTGAGGGCTGTTTTCTGCAGCCGCAGGCAATGGTAGCTGCCATAATTGCAGATAGAATCAGTGCAATATATTTTTTCATAATAAACCTCTCTTTCAGCAAAATCCTCAGCCTATACCCGGTAGAGGAGTGCCTTTGAAATAACAGTCATTAAAGCAATTATAAATCAAAATTTAATAAAAGTAAAGAATAAGTTTGACGAAAAGCGAAAACACTGGTATAATCAAGCCGTAAGATGTCCCCCGCCTCTAAGGCGGCGGGTTCCATTTCAGTCTTTCGGTGAGGGTTATAATCCCCCACCGAAATCCTGAGGAGCTAAAGCTCCCTGCGGCGATTGCAATTGTCGCAGCCTGATTAAGCGAGCTTATCAGGCTTTGCTCCGATTTAAATTTAATCAGTAATAAATATGGAGATGGATTATGGATAATAAAGAGAGATTTATAGAAATTTTTAATGCAAATATCAAGCGTGAAGGCGCTGACAGGCTTCTTGAATATCTTTTATCGGGCGGGAGCGATTTTTTCACAGCTCCCGCAAGCGCAAGGTATCACGGCTCTTATAAAGGCGGACTTGTCGAGCATTCCCTTAATGTTTACGACTGCCTGAAGTCCTATCTTGAAAGGGAAAGAGTGAAAAACGAATACGGTCTTGCTTATTCGGAGGAAAGCATTGCGATTGTTTCACTGCTTCACGACCTTTGCAAAATAAACTGCTACAAAGAGGGAAGCAGGAACGTAAAAGACGAGAAAGGCGTTTGGCACAGCGTGCCGACCTATAATTATGAGGACAAGCTCCCTTACGGACACGGCGAAAAGTCCGTTTATATCATAACGGGATATATGCGGCTCACGAGGGAAGAGGCTTTTGCAATACGTTACCACATGGGATTTTCGGGCAACGAGGATAAAAATACCGTCGGTAACGCCTTGGAAATGTTTCCGCTTGCTTTTGCGGTATCCGTCGCCGACATGGAAGCCACTTATTTTCTTGAGGGAAAAAGCAAATAAAATAAAGCGTCTGCTTTAGGCTCGAAAACGAACCGAAAACAGACGCTTTTGTTTTTTTATATCAGTCTGCTGAAAGCTCGTCGCTTCTAACCTTTGCGGCAAGCATACCCTTTGCAACCACATCAAAAAAGCCTTCGTCTGCCATTGTGTTAATTGCGGCTTCTGTCGTACCTTTTTTGGAGGTTACGCGTCTTCTCATTTCTTCGGGAGAAACGCCTAAAGCTTCAAGAAGCTTTGC
>JBJESI010000137.1:0-2005 GCA_051882715.1 Oscillospiraceae bacterium | reverse complement strand
GCTGCCTTTTCATGCCCTTAATATCAATTTCGTAGTACATCTTTTTTTACTCTCCGTTAAAATTTATTTGCAAAAATTTTCAACATAGTTCTCAATCGCCTGTGTAATTATTTCAACGGCGTCATCGTGGCCGCTTACCTCGTCAACAGCCGTCTGCTTGCCCTCAAGAGCCTTGTAAACGGTAAAGAAATGAGTCATTTCCTCAAAAATATGAGCAGGCAGCTCCGAAATATCCTTGTAGCCCTTATAAGTGGGGTCGTTTATGGGAATTGCAATTATTTTTTCGTCGTTCTTGCCGTTGTCTATCATTCGGATAACGCCTATGGGGAAGCACCTTACAAGGGTAAGAGGCTCAATAGGCTCAGAGCACAAAATGAGAACATCGAGCGGGTCGTTATCGTCGCCGTAGGTTCTCGGAATAAATCCGTAGTTTGCAGGATAATGGGTTGATGTATATAAAATTCTGTCAAGAATTATAAGTCCCGTTTCCTTGTCAAGCTCGTATTTTTTCTTGCTTCCCTTTGAAATTTCGACTACCGCAACGAAATCCTGCGGAGTTATTCTTTTCGGGCTGATGTCATGCCAAATATTTACCATAATTATCCCCCTCTATAATTTTACCTTGAAAAGTCTTTCAAGATTGAGTCCTAAAATTTTTCTGTTTTCTTCTTCGCCGAGTCCCAGCGCCATAAAACGTCTGAGCTCGTCCTCGGCTTTCCAAACGGGAAAGTCCGTTCCGAACATAAATCTGTCCTCGCCCAAATCGTTAAGCATCATTCTCGCCTTGTTTTTATCCAAAGCAAAAAGCGAGCTTGAGGTATCAAAGTAAATGTTTTTTCCTTTTCCTGAGGCAAACAGCTCTCCGAAGCTATTATATGCGCTTTCCCACCTCATATATCCTCCGAAATGGGAGGCTATCGCCGAAAGCTCCGGAAAATCCTCAGCCACTCTGCAAAGCCTTTCGGGAGCGGAATAATCAAGCCTGTTGTCGCCCATATGAAACAAAATCGGGAGTCCGAGACGCTGACATTCGGAGTATATCGGATATGCCTTTTTATCGTCGATATTAAACTCCTGCATATCGCTGTGGAGCTTTACGCCCTTTAGCCCCAGCTCCTTTATACGGTTTATTTCGCCGTGAATATCCCCGTAATCGGGATGGATTGTACCCAGCGGTATAAACTCGCTGTGAAGCTTGCTCTCTGCGGCGATAAAATCGTTAATGCTTTTTACATGGGACGGAGTTGTTGCGGCGGAGCAGACAACAAATTTTTCAATCCCCGCTTCCCTGCCGTTTTCTATAAGCACGCTTGATTTTGCAATCTCATTTACCGTTATTTGATAAAAGTCGCCGATGGATTTTGAAGCGTTTATCGCTAAAGCTTCGGGAAAAATATGCGCGTGAGCGTCGGCAATTTTGTATTCCAAATTTTATTCACCGCTCCTCAATGATGAAATGTATTCCTTGCCGATAACGCTTTCAAGAAGCTCCCTTGCATAGGAATTTGTAAGTCCTGCTCCGTTCTTTGCCTCAAGCTCGGAATTGAAATCCTGAAGCTTTACAAGATGCAAATCGGAATAGCCGCTTGAATACTGCGTCACAACGGGGATAATGTCAACTGAATTTATCGAAATTTCTCCGCTTTCGTTGTTCTTTTCAATTTCAATATCCGCAATTCCCGTCACAAGATTATACGGCGAGCTTTGTGCGGAAATAAAGTTGCCCAGCGAATAAAGCACAAGCGCCTTTGAACCGTCCGCCGCATTGCGGTACTCGATTTTCTGAACCACATGAGGTCCCGTTCCGACGATTATATCTGCGCCCCAGTCCACCATCTGCTGAACCCAAGCCTCCTGCCCTTCGGTTACTGTCGTATCGTCCTCACGTTCCCAGTGCATCGACACTACAACCACATCACATTCGGCCTTTGCAGCTTCTATCATAGACTTAACTGTGGCGTCGATTTCTTCCGGCAAGGTACCCTGCAGATGGCGGGTCACAAGG
>JBJESI010000136.1:0-2018 GCA_051882715.1 Oscillospiraceae bacterium | reverse complement strand
GCGAGCATTGCCTATATAACGATATTGTAAGCAAAACAGGCGCAAGCACTGCCACCATCAGCCGTGTCAACAGGTCGCTGAATTACGGAAACGACGGTTACAGAGTCGTTTTCGACAGGCTTTCAGAGGAAGAAAAATGAGCAGCTATTTCAGTCTTGCACACAGCTATGATGCACTCACAAGCAATATTTCCTACGAAAAGCGATGCGAATATTTTGACAGCCTGATAAAAAAGTTCGGCGGCAGGGAGGGCGGAGTTTTGCTGGATCTCGGTTGCGGAACGGGGACTCTGTGCGAGAAATTTGCAAAAAGGGGCTATGACTGCATAGGAGTTGATAATTCTCCCGAAATGCTGACCGAGGCTGTTTCCAACCGCAGGGGAGATATTTTATATGTTTGTCAGGATATGCGTGAGCTTTGTCTGTGCGACTGCGTAGACATAACGGTATGCGCTCTTGACGGACTTAATCATCTTCTTACTGAAAAGGATTTGACAAAATGCTTTGAAAAAGTCAGCCGTTACACGAATGTCGGCGGACTTTTCATATTTGACGTAAATACCGTTTACAAGCACGAAAAAATTCTTGCCGACAACTCCTTTGTCTATGATATGGATGACGTCTACTGCGTATGGAGCAGTACTCTTTTGGAAAACAGCACGGTTGAAATCTGCGTTGATGTGTTTGAACGTGAGGACGGCGTTTATTACAGAAGCGGCGAGACCTTTTGCGAAAGAGCGTATTCTGTTCAGACTATGGACAAGCTCCTTTCGGAAAGCGGCTTTGATGTGCTTGCCCATTATGACTGGGATACGGAAAACCCTCCGAGAGAGGACAGCGAAAAAATTATTTTTGTTTCAAAAAAGGTGAATTAAATGGGAAAGATAGTGCGGACAATTTCAGAGGACGGCTCGGTTATAGCCTGTGCGGTTGATACCACAGATGTGGTTGCACGAGCAGAGCAGATGTTCAAAACCTCGGCTGTGGTTACGGCGGCGTTGGGCAGAACTCTTACGGGAGCGTCAATAATGGGCTCGATGCTTAAAGGCGAAAACGACAGGCTTACCCTGAGAATTAACGGGGGCGGCCCTGTGGGAACAATATACGTTTCAAGCGATTACAGAGGAAACGTGAAGGGCTGTGTTGATAACCCAATCGTGGAAATTCCTCTTAATAAAATCGGAAAGCTTGATGTGGGAGGAGCGGTAGGAACCGACGGATTTATCACTGTTATTAAGGATTTGGGACTTAAAGAGCCGTATGTTGGACAGATTCCTCTCGTAAGCGGAGAAATTGCCGAGGATATTACCTCATATTACGCTCACAGCGAGCAGATTCCTACGGTTTGCAGTCTCGGCGTTCTTGTCAATCCCGACCTGACGGTAAAAGCGGCAGGCGGATTTATGATTCAGCTTTTGCCCTTTGCGGGAGAGGATAAAATTGATATTATCGAAGAAAATATCAAAAATATGGACGCAGTAACGAAGATGCTCGAAAAAGGAATGACTTCGGAAGAAATTGCGATGAAAGCATTGGATAAACTTGGTGCAAATGTTCTTGACTCGTGGGAGGTTGCATATAAATGTGATTGCAGCCGTGAAAGAGCGGAGCAAATTTTAACAAGCATCGGCAAGGAGGAGCTTGCTGCCCTTAAGGAAGATGAGATTACCAAGGTTGAGTGTCATTTTTGCGATAAGAAATACGAGTTTACAAGAGAGCAAATTGACGAGCTGATAGAAAAGGCAAAATCGTAGCCCGCAGAAATTCTGTTTCCGATTTTTTAAAAATTATTGAAAAAAGACTTGACAATGCAGTAACAATTCTGTATAATTATAAAGCACCTCAATAATAGGTGCATGTGGGAGCATAGCTCAGCTGGGAGAGCATCTGCCTTACAAGCAGAGGGTCATAGGTTCGAGCCCTATTGTTCCCACCAATTTTGGCCTGGTAGCTCAGTTTGGTTAGAGCGCCGCCCTGTCACGGCGGAGGTCGTGGGTTCGAGCCCCATCCAGGTCGCCA
>JBJESI010000135.1:0-8812 GCA_051882715.1 Oscillospiraceae bacterium | reverse complement strand
ATGATGAAACGGAATTGAAAAACGATATCGGGCGGTGAAATAAATGAACGAAATTAACAGCATTGAAATATACCGAAAAAAGCAGAAAAAAGAAAAACGCAAGCGAAGAATTATTGTAATTCTTGTGGTTTTAATTCTTGTATGTATTTTTATCGGGGCGGGAAGCGTTATAAAATCAATGAACGAAAGCAACGCTCTGCCCGTGTACGACGAATCTGAAATCAACAACGGCTTTCCCATAACCATGCCTACAAGCGCAGGCTATACGATGAATCTCATGGACGGGGACATTTCACTTCTTACCGATACGACGCTTTATGTATACAATTCGGCGGGCAGTAGGATTTTCTCGTACTCGCATATTTACAAAAATCCCATGATGCAGACTGCCGGAAAGAGAACTCTTGTCTATGACAGCGGCGGAAAGAAGTTTGCCGTAGCCACAAGAAAAAAAGTGGTATTTGAAAAAGAACTGACCGACGACATTACCTTCGCCCAAATAGGTGCGGACGGAAAATCAGCCGTAATAACGGAATCGGACAGATATTCTGCTGTTCTCCATATTTTCAGCCGAAGCGGCGAGGAAATATTTACTTGGAGCTCAACGGAAAAAATATTATCCTTTGATTTTACATACGATAATAACGGCTGCTTTGTAAGCACGGCTTCAACCGACAAAGGAAAAATCGTTTCGGTAATTTATAAATTCAGCTTTAAAAACGCCGAGTCCGCAGACTGGTCGTACACAAGCGGCGGAACGCTTGCAATCCGCTTAAAATCTCATTCAAACGGAAGTGTTACGGTAACCGGCGACAACAGCGTCTTTGTTGTCAGAGACGGAAATCTTGAAAACGAGTATAAATTTACTCTGCCGATTTCCGCATATTCCGCTTCTGAGGACGTGGTTTCGGTTCTGCTTTCCGACAGCGAAAACAGAAAGAGTATTCTTCTTGCCTTCAACATAAGCGGAAAGCTTTTGGGCGAAGCGTCGATAGACGCGGATTCGGCAGACATATTTGCCGATAAAAGCGACATATATGTGCTTGAAGAAAAGAAAATAGAAAAATACAACAGCTCTCTTGCTTCGGTTTCGCAATACACTCTGGATTCGGAGTACAATAAGCTGAAGATATATAAAGACCATTTCTATTTACTCAGTGACACGATAATCGGCAAGGTCGGAATGAAGGCGGATAATCAGTCGGATTCGTCCTCTTCCTCCGAGCAGTCCTCAGATATATCGTCACAATAAATAAGGAGGATTTAATATGTGGTGGATAATTGATATTGCAGTGCTTGTCTTGCTTGCCGTCAGCATTGCAAAAGGCTATAAACGCGGGTTTGCAAGCGCCCTTGTGTCGTTTGTCGGCACCTTGGCGGCTCTTGTTGCGTCAATCTTTTTAAGCGGGGCGGTAACCGATTTTGTTTACGGTAACATTATCAGAGACCGAATTATGGACAGCATGGAGGAAAAGATAGATGTATCCTTTGAGCCGGTTTCCATAATCGAAAATACAAGCGAGGTAGTAATAAAGGCAACGGAGGAGCTTCCGGAATTTGTAGGGGTAAAAATAGCGGACGCAGTTTCCGACAACAGCGGAAAGCTTGCGCTCAGCATAAGGGAGGCGGTTACCGATACGGGAAAAACAGCCGCCGAGGCTATTGAGGAGCAGGTTGTCCGTCCTATAATTACCTTTCTTATGAAAATTGTGCTTTTCGCCGTTTTTCAGGGTATTTTGCTGGTTGTGGTCAAGGCGCTTGCAAAGAGTCTTAAGGTTGTCAACAAAATCCCGTTCATCGGCGGAGCCAATAAATTGGTCGGCTCTGTTTTCGGACTGCTCAGCGGCGTTATTTCCGTTTTGGTATTCGTTTATGTGCTGAAGTTTGCGGCTCTTATCACCGAAAACAAAATTCCCGTAATAAACGACGAGGACATATCACAGTCAATCACGATAGGATACATATATATTTCAGAGCTTCCGAGTCTGCTTAATTTAGGAACGGAAGCGGGTAAAACACTTTAACAGGGAGGCGATATAAATGCTTTGCGACAGATGCAAAAAGAGAACGGCGGTAGTGTTTATTTCAACCACAAACGGCTCGGAAATAAAAAACGAGGGACTTTGCCTTATGTGCGCTAAGGAAATGAAGCTGCCGCAGGTTGAGCAATATATGAAGCAGATGGGAATAACCGATGAAGAGCTTGAAGAATTTTGCGAGATGATGGAGCCGGGCGACAACGGCGAGGCTTTTGAGCTCGGCGGGAGCGATACCGCACCCTCGTTTCTTACAAATCTTTTCGGAAACATCAAGGATATGGCGGAAAACATGGGGATAAGCTCCGCCGATGCTCAATCCGAGGACTCTTCCGCAAAGGACGGCAAAAAATCGGAATCGGGCAAGGAAAAAAAGCACGACAGAAAAAAATCAAAGAGAAAATATCTTGAACAATACTGCACCGACCTTACCAAAAAGGCAAGGGACGGCGAGCTTGACCGAATAATCGGGAGAGATAAAGAGATTTACAGGGTTATTCAGATTTTATCCAGAAGAACGAAAAACAATCCCTGCCTTATAGGCGAGCCGGGCGTCGGAAAAACTGCTGTGGCAGAGGGAATTGCCCTTAAAATCGCTTCGGGCGATGTACCTTTTAGGCTTCAGAATAAGGAGCTGTTTTTGCTTGACCTTACGGCTCTTGTGGCAGGAACACAGTTCAGAGGTCAGTTTGAAAGCAGAATTAAGGGGCTTGTTGATGAGGTTAAATCCGAGGGAAACATTATCCTGTTCATTGACGAGGTTCACAATCTTGTGGGCACGGGCGACTCAGAGGGAACTATGAATGCGGCGAACCTCTTAAAGCCCGCTCTTTCAAGGGGCGAGGTTCAGGTTATCGGCGCAACAACCTTTGCGGAGTACAGGAAATATATCGAAAAGGATTCCGCTCTTGAAAGGCGTTTCCAGCCAGTCAAGATATACGAGCCCAATATCGAGGATACCGTAGAGGTGCTAAAGGGAATAAAGGAATACTATGAAAAGCATCACAGAGTTAAGGTGACCGACGGTATTGCCGAGCAGTGCGCCGTTTTGTCGGAGCGCTATATCACCGACAGGTTTCTTCCCGATAAGGCAATCGACCTGCTTGACGAGGCGTGCTCCTGCGCCGCAATTAAGAGCGAGGCGCTTACAAGCTACGATAGGCTTAC
The DNA here is from genome assembly GCA_051882715.1 of Oscillospiraceae bacterium. Classification (GTDB taxonomy): domain Bacteria; phylum Bacillota; class Clostridia; order Oscillospirales; family Ruminococcaceae; genus JBJESI01. The sequence goes on along the minus strand of JBJESI010000135.1, from coordinate 5,609 downwards.
AAAGGAAATCGAAGCGAAAAAAGAGGAAGAGGCTTCCCTTGAGAGTGAGGAAAATGTTGATTACGAAAAGCTCGCTACGGTTAAGAGCGAAATCTTAAAAACTCAGGAAGAGCTTGATAAAATCAAAGAAGAGGCGGAAAATATATACGTAACCGAGGACGATTTGGCGAAGGTTATCGAGCTTTGGACGGGCATCCCCGCAAGAAAGATTATGCAGACGGAGCTTCGCAAAATTGCGGGCTTAAAGGAAGCGCTTCAAAAGAAAATCATCGGACAGGACGAAGCTGTGGAGCTTGTTGCAAACGCAATCAAGAGAACCAGAGTTCAGCTTTCCAAGCGCCGCAGACCTGCCTCGTTTATTTTCGTAGGCCCTACGGGAGTGGGAAAAACCGAGCTTGTCAAGGTGCTTGCAGAAGAGCTTTTTGATACGGTCGAGCCGCTTATCAGACTTGATATGTCCGAGTATATGGAGAAACATTCGGTGGCAAAGCTTATCGGAGCTCCTCCGGGATATGTGGGTTACGACGAGGCGGGACAGCTTACCGAAAAGGTTCGCAGAAAGCCCTATTCCGTAGTGCTTTTCGATGAAATCGAAAAAGCGCATCCCGATGTGATGAACATACTGCTTCAAATTCTTGACGAGGGCAGAATAACCGACGCGCAGGGCAGAACAGTAAACTTTGAAAACACCGTCATCGCCATGACCTCAAATGCGGGCTCATCGGGCGGATACACGGGAATGGGCTTTGAAAAGACAAAGGCCGATATTTCAAAGGAAAAAGCGATGAAGGGGCTTACGGAGTTTTTGAGACCGGAATTTATCAGCAGGGTTGATGAAATAGTTGTGTTCAATTCTCTGACCCTTGAGGATTATGAAAAAATCGCCTGCCTGATGCTTGACGAATACAGAGAGCCTCTTGCCGAAAAGGGCATAGACTTTGAGTACGACCAAAGCGTTCCGAAATATCTCGCTAAAGAGGCGTTCGACGACAAGTACGGCGCAAGGGATATAAGAAAGCATATCCGCAAAGAGATTGAGGATAAAATCGCCTCCGTTATTGTGGAGGCTGACGGAAAACCGATTAAAAAGGTTACTGTTTCGGCTGACAGCGAAGTGAGAGTCAGCTGTGAATAATATTTTTCTTGCAAAATGCAAGGAAAAGTAGTAAAATATCTATATTGAATACAGGAGGGTGATAATATGGTTAAAATCGAGAACCATTTGGGATGTATTGATATATCGCAGACATATTTCACAACTCTCATCGGCTATACGGTAACGTCCTGCTTTGGGGTGGTTGCCATGAATGTAAACGGTGCGAAGCAAAGCGCAAAATCATTCCTGCTTCGTAAAAGCAATTTTATCGACAAGGGCGTTTCGGTACGCTGCAATAAAGGCAAGCTTTATATCGACCTTCACATAACCGTAATGTACGGAGTGAATATCGCCGCTATTGTAAAGAGTATTGTGAACAAGGTTCGTTTTACTGTTCAGGAAGAAACAGGTCTTGTTGTGGAAAAGGTCAATGTTTACGTTGACGGAATGAGAGCATAACTTTTGGAGGGTAAAAACGTGGGTATAACAGGTAAACTCCTGTCAGACGCTATCATCTCAGGAGCCAACAATATAATCAACCGTAAAAGAGAGGTTGACGAGCTGAATGTTTTCCCCGTTCCTGACGGTGATACGGGAACAAACATGTCCATGACAATGGAAAACGCAGTAGCCGAGCTCAGAGAGCTTGACGATGAAGCCGGAGTTGCAGAGGTGTCGCAGACGGCGGCTTCCGCTCTTCTCAGGGGCGCAAGGGGAAATTCGGGCGTAATCCTTTCACTTCTTTTCAGAGGCATTGCAAACGGCCTTAAAGGAAAGGAGGAGGCAGACTGCGTCGCTTTTGCGGAAGCCTTAAGGCTCGGCGTCGAGTCTGCTTACAAGGCTGTTATGAAGCCGACCGAGGGTACGATACTTACGGTTGCAAGAATGATGGCTGAAAGAGCCGAAATTATCGCAAAGGAATACGATGATTTCAGCGAGTATTTCACAGAGCTTGTTAAAGAGGGAGAAGCGGCGCTTGCTCAGACTCCCGAAATGCTTCCCGTCCTTAAAAAAGCGGGAGTTGTGGACTCGGGCGGAAAAGGTCTTATGGTCATTTTTGACGGAATGAAGAGCGTTTTCTGCGACGGAAAAATCATTTCAAGCGGAGAAGCAACCTCTGCTTATCAGTCGGCGAACACGGACTATCTCAGCCCTGCCGGCGAGTATGACGCAGAAATCACCTTCACCTACTGCACTGAGTTTATCGTTGTTAAGGACCCCGAAGCAAAGGACGCGCTTTTGCTCAGAGCGTTTCTTGAAACCATCGGCGACTGCGTGGTTGTCGTTGACGATGAAGAAATCATCAAGGTGCATGTTCACACGGACCATCCCGGTCAGGCGTTTGAGGAGGGACTTAAGTTTGGCTCTCTCACACGCATGAAGGTTGAGAATATGCGTGAACAGCATGAAAATAAGGCGAAGCAGGCAAAAATCAAAAAGGAAACCGAGGAATTTGCAGAAGCGCAGAAGCAGTACGGCTTTGTTGCGGTAGCCGCAGGAAAAGGACTTGAAGAGCTTTTCGGAGAGCTCGGAGTTGATAAAATCGTGCGTGGCGGACAGACCATGAACCCCTCCACGCAGGATATTTTAAAGGCAATCCATCAGACTCCGTCGGAAATCGTTTTTGTTCTTCCGAACAACAAGAACATCATTATGGCCGCAGAACAGGCGGTTAAGCTTGCGAAGAAAAAGGTATGCGTTCTTCAAACGAGAACAATTCCTCAGGGAATTTCGGCAATGCTGGCCTTTGACCCCGACGCAAAGTATAAGGATAACTGCCTTAATATGACCCGTGCAATCGACGGAGTATCCACAGGCTCGGTGACTTTCGCCGCAAGGGATTCCGATTTTGACGGTCATATTATCAAAAAGGGCGAAATAATGGCGCTTGCAAACGGAAAGCTTGCCTTTGTAGAGCAGGAAATCGAGAAAGCCGCCGTACGTCTTACCCAGAAGCTGACGAAAAGGGATTCAAATTTCATAACCCTGATTTACGGTGAGGATGTCACGGAAAGCGAAGCTGAGCATTTGGCGGAGGCGATTAAAGCAAAGGTTCCTCCGACGGTGGATATAAGCGTTGTAAACGGAGGTCAGCCCGTTTATTACTACTTCATTTCCGTTGAATAAAATGAATAATTTAAATCGTCGCAGCCTGATTAAGCGAGCTTATCAGGCTGCGACGATTGCAACCGGTCGCCGAGGAGCTTTGCTCCTCAGGGTTTCGGCGGAGGGATTATAACCCCCGCCGAAAGACTGAAATGTCCCCCGCCGCCTTAGAGGCGGGAGACATTTTGCGAATTGGTTATGTGCTAACGCAAGAACGGTTGTTTTTGCGTTAGTGTGATTTTAGGAGAAAAGGAGGTCGTGTGCGGTGAAAAACAGTATTTTAAACAGCGATGTACGTTTTTTAAAGGGAGTCGGTCCGAAAAAGGCGGAGCTGTATTCAAAGCTCGGCATATTTACGGTCGGGGATCTCATAATGCACTTTCCCCGCAGTTATATCGACCTCACCTCCGCAAAAACGATAGCGCAGGCTGAAATCGGCGAAACCGAGGCTGTAAAGGGATATGTACGGCAGAAGCTTCCTCCTGCGATGATAAGACGGGGAATGACAATTTACAGGCTTGTTTTCTCCGACTTTGAGGGAGGCGATATGACCGTCACCATTTTCAACAGCAAGTATGCCTTTGATAAATTTATCGAAGGGGAAGAATACATCATACACGGCAGAGTGACGGGCACTTTTTTCAGAAAAGAAATGAATTCTCCGTTTGCCGTTTCTTTGAACGCAAATACAGGGCTTATTCCCGTTTATCCTCTGACAAAAGGGCTTACACAAAACGCTCTGAAAAAAGACGTTGCTGCAGCCCTGAAATTCAGCGAGGACGAGCTTTCGGAATACCTTAAAGAGGAGTACCTCGACAGATATGGGCTTATTTCCTACAAGAGCGCCCTTTGGAAAATTCACTTTCCCGCAAATGCCGCAGAATTTGACGAAGCGAAAAGCAGGCTTTCTTTTGATGAATTTCTCCAGCTTCAGCTTGGAATGGCTATGCTTCGTAACCGAAACAGAAAAACCACCTCCGTCAGAATGAAAGCTTCTGACCTTGACTCGTTTTATTCTTCACTGCCTTTTGAGCCTACAAACGCTCAAAAGCGTGCCGTTTCGGAGTGCGTGCGGGATATGAACGGAGAATATCCCATGAACCGCCTTGTTCAGGGAGACGTAGGCTCGGGCAAAACGGCGGTTGCGGCGGCGGCTTGTTATCACTGTGTAAAAAACGGCTATCAGGCGGCGCTTATGGCTCCTACGGAAATCCTTTCAAACCAGCATTATAAAACGCTTTCTTCTTTTTTAGAGCCCTTGGGCGTAAAAGTAGGATTGCTTACCGGAGCTATGACTGCAAAGCAAAAGCGAGTTATCAGAGAGCAGGCTCAAAACGGCGAAATAGATGTTCTTGTGGGAACTCACGCGCTTGTTCAAAAGGACACGGCTTTTTCAAGGCTGGGGCTTGTTATAACGGACGAACAGCACCGTTTTGGGGTGAAGCACCGCTCCGATTTGCTCGAAAAAGGCGAAAATCCCCATGCGCTCGTAATGTCGGCAACGCCTATCCCGAGAACGCTCGCTCTGATTATATACGGCGATCTTGATATAAGCGTTCTTGACGAGATGCCTTCCGGCAGGCAAAAAATAAAGACTTATGCGATACCGGGCAAAAAACGGCTTGACGCTTACGGATTCATGAAAAACGAAATACGAAACGGCAGACAGTGCTACTTAGTATGTCCGATGATTGACGAAAACGAAAGCGAGCTTGCTTCCGCAAAGGCGTATGAAAAGGAGCTTTCCGAAGGAGCCTTCAGCGGCATACCGACGGGGCTTTTGCACGGAAAAATGGCGGCGGCGCAAAAGGAAAAAATTATGCAGGCGTTTGCCCGGGGAGAAATTAAGCTTCTGATTTCCACAACGGTAATCGAGGTGGGAATAGACGTCCCCAATGCAACGGTAATTCTCATCGAAAACGCCGAGCGTTTCGGGCTTTCTCAGCTTCACCAGCTGAGGGGACGCGTCGGCAGAGGTGAGCATCAGTCCCATTGCATACTTGTTTCCGATAATTTTTCGGAAATAAATAAAAAAAGGCTGAAAATTATGACGCACACCACGGACGGCTTTGAAATAGCGAAATACGACCTTGAAATGAGAGGTCCGGGAGACTTTTTCGGAAGAAAGCAGCACGGACTTCCCGAACTGAAAATCGCCGATATGACAAGTGATATAGAAATTTTAAAGAAAAGCAGAGAGCTTGCCGAAGAGCTTATAAAAGACGACCCGAATTTACTGCAAAACACCGCACTCAGACAAAAGGTTGACAGGCTTTTTGAAAACGCCTACACTCACGGATTTAATTAGGCATCCGAACTCGGTTTTGGCGGCTGAAAATGATTAAGGAGAGATTATGCCGAAATTTTTTACTGAAGAAATATACGAAAAAACGGTAAGAATAACAGG
>JBJESI010000134.1:0-2029 GCA_051882715.1 Oscillospiraceae bacterium | reverse complement strand
AATATCCTGAGCTTCGCACTTTTGCTTCTGCTGTTTTTTTCGAGCTCCTCGCCGCCCGGCAAAATCGCCTTTTTGCATACGAGCTTCGCCTTCGGCTCCCTGTGGCATACGCACACGGGAAAGTCGGAAGGACAAATACAGCCCTTGCACCAGGAAGCAAATCTTTGCTTTACAAGCCTGTCCTCCAGCGAATGGAAAGAAATCACGCACATTCTGCCGCCTTTTCCAAGCACCGAAAATGCTCTGTCAAGGCCGTCCGACAAGCTGTCAAGCTCCTTGTTTACTTCAATTCTTATAGCCTGAAAGCTTCTTTTTGCAGGATTTTTTTCACGCCTCGCCGCCGCAGGAACAGCCGAGGATATTATCCCCGCAAGCTCCAAAGTGGTTTCAATGGGCTTTTGCTGTCTCGACTTTACAATCGCTGCGGCAATCTGCCTTGAAAAGCGCTCCTCACCGTATTCAAAAAGAATTCTTGCAAGCTCCGTTTCTTCGTATTCGTTTACAACATCCCTTGCGGAAAGCCCCTGCTTGCTCATTCGCATATCAAGCGGAGCGTCCGCCTTGTAGGAAAAACCTCTCTCGGCCGTATCGAGCTGATGGGACGATACGCCCAAATCAAAGAGAACTCCGTCAACCGCCGAAATTCCGATTGTTTTCACTACCGAATCTATTTCCGAGAAATTCGCCCGTACAACCTGTGCGTTCGGAAAAGCCTTTAAGCGCTCTCCCGCCGCCTCGATTGCTTCGGGGTCACGGTCGATGGAAATCAGCCTGCCGTTTTCCGAAAGGCGCTTTGCTATTTCAAAGGAGTGTCCCCCTCCGCCTGCGGTGCAGTCCACATATATTCCGTCGGGTTTAATGTCAAGCCCCTCTATGCACTCAGAGAGCAGAACAGATATATGTGAAAATTCCATCAAAACTTCCTCGCTAAATGTTGTTTTTTATCATGAGCTGTTTAAGCTTGTCCGCCGTATCGTCGCCCAAAGCGGAAATTTCGTTCCATTTTTCCTCCGCCCAAATCTCGACCTTGTTTGACACGCCGAGAACAACAACCTTGCTTTCAAGCTTTGCGTATTCGCGCAGTCTTTGGGGAATGATGATACGCCCCTGAGCGTCAGCCTCAACCTCGCAGGCATTTCCGAAAAGATAACGCTTGAGCATTATCCTGTCGCCCTCGGGGCCGTTGTCGATAAGCTCGGCAAGCTTATCGAAGTTTTCCTCCGAATAAGCGGAGAGGCAACCGTCCAGCCCGATGGTCAAATAAAACTTGTTTCCGAGAACGGCGAGAAATTTTGAAGGGAAGTTAATTCTGCCCTTTGCGTTGATGCTGTAGCTGTATGTACTTACGAGCGGCATTTTCCCGCCTCCTTTGTAACAATTTTTAATAATTTGTAGCCATTTTAGGACACTTTCATCCCCTACTGCTCCATTATACTATATAATACACCGCAAAGTCAAGCGTTTTAAGGGCATTTTCTCAATTTAATTTTAAAAGAAACACTCACAAAAATGCAGGTAAAATTTTGTGCAAAACTTACAAAGGGTTTTAGACATTGCCGTTTAAAACTAACATTACCGCAGAAAGCAAAAATTGCGCCCGAAAATAAAATCGGACGCAAAAATTAAAAAATATTACAAAACGGTAATCAAGATTTTGTATTTTATAAAGACGCATTAAGAGCTTCACGCTCAATATATTGTATAAAACGAAGCTCTCGGGCAAAACAAAAACGCCGGAAGTATTCCCCCGACGCTTGAAGTGGAGCGGATTACGAGGCTCGAACTCGCTACCTCCACCTTGGCAAGGTGGCGCTCTACCAGATGAGCTAAATCCGCATATGAAGAATATGAAGCAAGCGCATCTGAAAAACAAGCGCTCCGACATATTCTTGTTTTGGTGCCTCCGATCGGAATCGAACCAATGACACGAGGATTTTCAGTCCTCTGCTCTACCAACTGAGCTACAGAGGCGTGTGGCGACCTGGATGGGGCTCGAACCCACGACCTCCGCCGTGACAGGGCGGCGCTC
>JBJESI010000133.1:0-8903 GCA_051882715.1 Oscillospiraceae bacterium | reverse complement strand
TGAAATTATTTTTGTGGATTTTAGGGTGCAGAGGAGGAAGTAACCCTGTCGGGTTGCGACGACGATAAGCCCAAAAATACCAAAAAGAATTCATTACAGGCGGTTGGAGTTCGGCTCCCTAATGCCTAACTTGATTTCACCGTGTTTCTCTTCGTATTTCTCAATCGCTTCCCGAATCAGAACGAGTATCTCGCTGTTTGCGCTTCGTCCTTCATAATCAGCAACAACATGCAATTTATCGAGCATTTTATCATCAATACGAATAGATAAACTCTTAACAGCCATATTATAACTCCCAAATATATTTAATATATGTTTATTTTATATTTAGAGTGTGCTATAATGATTAAAATAGATATAAAATATATCTAAAATATATTCACGGAGATGAGTTATGAAAATTGCTATTGTCGGTTCAAGAAATTTAACAGTTCAGAATTTGGGAAAATACCTGCCTGATGGTGTAACAGAAATTGTTTCTGGCGGCGCAAGGGGGATTGACTCCTGTGCAAGAGAATATGCATATGCTAACGGATTAAAGCTTACGGAGTTTCTTCCCGATTACAATAAGTACGGGCGGAGAGCGCCCATTGTACGAAACGATTTAATTATAGATTATGCGGACATAATACTGGCGTTTTGGGACGGAAAATCACGGGGAACAAAATATGTGATTGAAAACTGTAAAATTAAAAATAAAAAAGTGACGGTATTTCTCAATAGAACCGTCACCGAAAATGAATGAATAATATGCGATGCCGGGGCATGCTCTGTAACGAGCTTGCTCCGGCATAACTTTATTAAATCTTAGTAAGCAACGCCCTGCCACTTCATAGCGTCTGCAACCTTCTTGAAGCCTGCGATGTTTGCGCCCATTACGAGGTTGCCCTCATCGCCGTATTCCTTGGAAGCGTTATAAGCATTGTGGAAGATGTTAACCATAATATCGTGAAGCTTTGCGTCAACTTCTTCAAATGTCCAGCTGTATCTCATTGAGTTCTGTGACATTTCAAGACCTGATGTAGCAACGCCGCCTGCGTTTGCAGCCTTTGCAGGTCCGAACAAAACTCCTGCTTTCTGGAACTTTTCGATTGCTTCGGGTGTTGAAGGCATATTAGCGCCCTCTGCAACAGCGATTACGCCGTTTGCGATAAGTGTGTCTGCGCTTTCTGCGTCAAGCTCGTTCTGTGTTGCACAGGGAAGAGCAACATCGCACTTGATTGTCCAGATTCCTTTGCAACCCTCTGTATAAACTGCTCCGGGTACTCTCTTTGCATATTCGGAAATTCTTCCTCTTTCAACCTCTTTGATCTGCTTAACAACATCAAGCTTGATTCCGTCGGGATCATAAACATATCCGCAGGAATCTGAAAGAGCAACAACCTTTGCTCCGAACTGCTGAGCCTTCTGTGTTGCGTAAATTGCAACATTTCCCGAACCTGAAATAACAACTGTCTTGCCGTTTAAGTCCTCGCCCTTCATTGCGGAAAGCATTTCCTTTGTGAAGTAAAGAAGTCCGTAGCCTGTTGCTTCGGTTCTTGCAAGCGAGCCGCCGTATGAAAGACCCTTTCCTGTGAGAACGCCGGTAAATTCATTGCGAAGTCTCTTGTACTGGCCGAACATATAACCGATTTCTCTTGCGCCGACACCGATGTCGCCTGCGGGAACGTCCGTATCAGCACCGATGTGCTTTGAAAGCTCTGTCATGAAGCTCTGGCAGAAACGCATGATCTCTGCATCGGATTTGCCCTTGGGGTCAAAATCGGAGCCGCCCTTGCCGCCGCCCATAGGAAGACCTGTAAGGCTGTTTTTGAAAATCTGCTCAAATCCGAGGAACTTGATTACAGACGCACAAACCGACGGATGGAGTCTGAGGCCGCCCTTATAAGGACCGATTGCAGAGTTAAACTGTACTCTGAAGCCGCGGTTAACCTGAACGTTTCCGTTGTCGTCAACCCATGAAACTCTGAACTGAACGAATCTCTCGGGCTCAACAATTCTGTCGATAATTCCCGCTTTTACGATTTCGGGATTCTTTTCAACTACGGGCTCAAGAGATTCAAGAACCTCTCTTACAGCCTGCAGGAATTCGGATTCGCCTGCGTTGCGCTTTTCAACATCGGCGTAAACCTTTTTTAAGTATTCACTTTTGAATGCCATGGTTTTTCCTCCAATACATTTGTAATTTTTTCTGCTTTTTTATTTTACTTTATCCCGCTAAAAAATGCAATAGTTTTTTTCAAAAAAATTGCATTTTTTGCAAGAAAACAGATTGCAAATTGCATTTTTAGCTCTTTTCTCAGCGATATCCTTAGCAAATATAACTTAGGCAAGCCCCTTATTTGAAAAAAGCTCTTTATTTTTTTTGCAAACTGTGTTATACTGACATCAAAGTGCTTTTTCATGATAAGCGCAAATTAAATGCCGGAGGCATAATTATGGAGCAAATTATAGTAGACTGTCATTCGCATACCAATAACTCTCCCGACAGTAAGGCTTCGATTGAAAGCATGTGCGAAGCCGCCGTTTCAAAAGGTCTTGCCGCCTATACGGTTTCCGACCACTGCGAAATGAACGAATTTTACGGAGTTTATGAAATTTCAAGCCAAAAAAGCTCCGAGGCAACAGAGAGAGCGCAAAAGCTTTTTCCCGAGCTAAATCTTCTGAAAGGTATCGAGCTCGGACAGCCGATGCAGAATATCGAGGCTTCCGATTATATCCTCGATACGAGGGATTTTGATTTTGTTTTGGCTTCAATTCACAACCCTCCCAATGAAAAGGATTACGCTTTTCTTAAATACGACGAAGAAAACGTAAAAGTAATAATGAAAAACTATTTCGAGGAAATGTATGAAATGGTTAAGTGGGGGCGCTTCGATTCTCTTGCCCACATAACCTATCCCATAAGATATATGACCGGAGAACAAAAAGTAAATGTTCCTATGGATAAATTCAAGGACATTGTCTGTGCAATCTTTGAAGAAATCATCAAAAAGGACATCGCTCTTGAAATAAACACCGCAGGCTACCGCGTTCCCATTGGCGAGCCTTCTCCGAATAAAGAGCTGCTTTCGCTTTACAAGGACTGCGGCGGCAAGCTTGTAACCCTCGGCGCAGACGCTCATTCTCCCGAGCATGTCGCTTTCGGCATAGAAAAAGGAATTGCTCTTCTTAAAGACGCCGGATTTGACAGCTTCGTGTATTACAAGGGCAGAAAGCCCGTTGAAATTCCAATCGTTTAAACGGAGGTAAATATGGATAACTTACTTAAGCTTTTAAAGCAAAATTCAAGACTTTCGGACGACCAGCTTGCGGCAATGCTCGGCACAACCCCCGAAGCTGTTGCGAAGCAGATTGAAGAATATGAAAAAAGCGGTACCATTAAAGGATACAGCACCATCATCGACGACGAGGTTGTGAATAAGGACAGCGTAACGGCTTACATAGAAATAAGAATAACGCCTCAGCCCAACACCGGCTTCGACGAGCTTGCAAATACCATTATGAAATACGATGACGTTGAGAGCGTTTACCTTATGAGCGGAGATTACGACCTCGGCGTAATGGTAAAAGGCAATAATATAAGGGATATTGCGGATTTTGTGGCGCAAAGGCTTTCGGCTCTTCCCGGAGTTCTTTCTGCTTCGACTCATATCGTTATGAAAAGATACAAGGACAACGGAATTTACCTTTCCGACAACGAGGTTGACGAAAGGAGCTCTACAACTTGGTAATGGATTACGAAAAAATTCTTTCCGAAAAGGTTCAGAAAATGAAGCCCTCGGGGATTAGGAAATTCTTCGACATTGCCGCTGAAATTGAAGGAGCTATATCACTTTCAATCGGCGAGCCTGACTTCCAAACCCCGTGGCCTATCAGAAGAGCCGCTATAACCGCTCTTGAAAAAGGAAAGACAAAATACACCGCCAACGCAGGTATCGCCGAGCTGAGGCAGTCGGTAAGCAGGTACCTCGATAAAAAAATCGGAGTTCAGTATAACCCTAATTCCGAAATAATGATAACGGTGGGAGGCTCGGAGGCTATCGACGCCGCAATCCGCGCTCTTCTCAATCCCGGGGACGAGGTTATTATACCCGAGCCGTCCTTTGTTTGCTATGCTCCCCTTGCGGAAATGGCTGACGGCAAGGCGGTAACCGTAAAAACATATTTTGAGGATGAGTTCAGACTAACTCCCGAAGCGCTCAAAGCCGCTATTACCGACAAGACAAAGCTGCTTATACTTCCCTTTCCCAACAACCCCACAGGCGCTGTTATGGAAAGAGAGCACCTTGAAGCTATCGCAGAGGTACTGCGAGGCACGGATATTATGGTTTTGTCCGACGAAATATATTCCGAATTAAGCTACGGAACAAAGCATTGCTCAATCGCCTCCCTTGACGGTATGAGAGAACGTACTATCGTTGTGGACGGCTTTTCCAAGGCGTTTTCAATGACGGGCTGGAGGCTCGGCTTTGCGGCAGGGCCTGCACCTGTAATTAAACAAATACTTAAAATTCATCAGTACGGTATAATGAGCTCGCCTACCGTCAGCCAGTATGCTGCCATTGAGGCTCTTGAAAACTGCGAAAGCGAAGTTAAGAGCATGGTTGCAGAATATGAAATGAGGAGAAATCTTCTCGTAAGCTCCTTCAACAAAATGGGACTTTCATGCTTTGAACCCAAGGGCGCATTCTATGTGTTTCCCTGTATAAAAAGCACCGGTCTTTCCAGCGACGAATTCTGCACAAGACTTCTTAAGGAGCACAAGGTTGCGGTTGTACCCGGCAATGCTTTCGGCGAAAGCGGCGAGGGCTTTGTCAGAGTATCCTACGCTTATTCGGTAAACCACCTTAACACCGCTCTCAAGAGAATTGAAGAATTCCTTGAGTCACTTAAAAATGAAAAATGAGCATTTCAGTTAAAGCATACGCAAAAATAAATCTTTCGCTGGATATTGTGGGAAAGCGTGACGACGGCTATCACCTGCTTCGCACCGTTATGCAGAGCATAGGGCTGTTTGATGTGATTAAGGTCGGCATTTGCGAAAGCGGCATTAAGCTTGTCTGCGATGACCCTTCTGTACCAACGGATGAAAGAAATACAGCTTATAAAGCGTGCAAGCTGTTTTTTGATGCTACCCGTCAAGAATGCGGCGCTGTTGTGGAAATTCAAAAGAATATTCCGTCACAGGCAGGTCTCGGCGGAGCAAGCGCCGACGCCGCCGCCGTGCTTTGGGCGCTGAACACCTTGAGCGAAATAAAGCTCAGCAAGGACGCTCTTTTTGAAGTAGGAGCAAAGGTCGGCGCAGATGTACCCTTCTGTATGGAGGGCGGCACGGTATTGTGCGAGGGAATCGGCGAAATTCTCACAAGGCTCCCTCCCCTGCCCGACTGCACAATTCTTATTGCAAAGCCTGACGCAGGTGTTTCAACTGCGGCTGCGTATGCGCTTTTTGACAGCAGTACATCGCCTCTAAAAGAGTATACCGACGGGGTTATCAAAGCTTTGAAGGGCAAAGATATCAAAGACGTCTGCGGCGCTCTCGGAAATATTTTTGAAAGCCTTGCAGGTATAAGCGAAGTGGAAAGCATCAAGCGTGAGTGCCTTAAAAACGGCGCTTTAGGCGCTTGTATGAGCGGCAGCGGCTCTGCCGTTTATGCTGTTTTTGACGATGAAGCCAAGGCGGAGAAATGCAAAAGCGAAATTTCAGAGCTCTGCGGCTTTACTCATATATGTAAGCCCGTTCGGGCATAAAATTTTGAAAAGGAGTTTTTTATGAGCGACAGCGACGATCCTGACGGGAACACTTGCTGTTTTTACAGGGTTTCCGAAAACATTGTCTATCCGAATACATACATTTTCGCCCTCCGGGCAAAGAGACGTAAATTCTTCCGTATATTGAGCTGACAGCCGTTTTCGGTATATCGGCATCAAACAAATAAAAACGGAGGATTATTTTGGATACAAGTATTTTATGGCAATTATTGCTTCAGCTTATTCTTATCGCCCTTAACGCTGTTTTTGCCTGCGCCGAAATAGCGGTTTTGTCAATCAACGACGCAAAGCTTGCACAGCTCATCGAACAGGGCAACAAAAAAGCAGTACGGCTCGGCAGACTTACGAGCCAGCCTGCGAAATTTCTTGCAACAATTCAGGTTGCGATAACGCTTTCGGGATTCTTCGGAAGCGCATTTGCGGCGGATAATTTCGCCTCTCATTTAACAAGCGCTTTAAAGACTCTGCACATACCTCTTGCAGAGCAGGTGCTTAACTCAATTTCCGTCATCATAATCACACTTATACTTTCATACATCACACTCGTTTTGGGAGAGCTTGTTCCCAAGCGGCTGGCTATGAAGAATGCGGAAAAGCTCGGTCTTGCAATGGCAGGCTTTATAACCGTTATTTCAAAGGCCTTTGCCCCGATTGTGTGGCTTCTTACCGTTTCAACAAACGGAGTTCTGAGAATTTTCAGAATAGACCCTGACTCCGAGGACGATCCCGTAAGCGAGGACGACATAAAAATGCTCGTGGACGAGGGTACAAAAAACGGCGTTATAGACAGCGAAGAAAACGAAATTATACACAATCTTTTTGAGTTTGACGATACGACGGTTGCGGAATTTGCAACACACAGAACCGAGCTTTCGGTTTTGTGGCTCGACGACGACGTTTCCGAGTGGAAAAAGACTATTTTTGAAACGAGATTCGACTACTATCCCGTTTGCAGGGATACCACCGACGAAATCGAATGTATTCTCTCTGCGGACGATTATTTCCGCCTTACCGACCTTTCAAAGGAAAGTATTCTAAAGAATGCGTCGCATCCGCCTTATTTCGTTCCGAAAAATATTTTTGCAGACGTACTGTTTAAAAATATGAAAAAATCGGGCAAAACTTTTGCCGTCGTTTTAGACGAATACGGCGGAGTATACGGAGTTGTGACAATGAACGACTTACTTTCGCAGATTGTCGGCGATTTCGGTGCCCAAGGCTCCGACGATACCGAAAACAGCATTAAATCAAAGAGCTGAGAATATAAACCGCCTTCCTGCATATAGTTTAATGAGGAGATTGATTATGAAAAATATGACTGGGGAGAATAAAACTACGCCGTTTCGTACGGCGTTTGGCTGGCTTATCCGCATAATTCAGGGCGCTCTTGTGGGGCTTGGCGGTATTCTTCCCGGCATAAGCGGCGGCGTTCTTTGCGTGATATTCGGAATTTATAAACCAATCATGGAATGTCTTTCAAATCCCTTTAAGGGAATAAAAAAGCATTTTTCTCTCCTGCTTCCCGTAGTAATCGGAATAATACTCGGATTTTTCGGGCTTGCAAGTATTGTTGACGCCTTACTCGAAAAAAACACGCCCCTTGTTGTCAGCGTGTTCGTCGGGCTTATCTTCGGAATGCTCCCCTCGCTTTTTAAAGAGGCGGGCAAAGAAGGCAGAACAAAAGGCTCTTATATCGGATTTACGGCTTCATTTGTGATAATGTTTGCTTTTCTTTTATTTATCAGGCAAGCTCACATAAGCATTACTCCGAATATTTGGTGGTTTGTTTTCTGCGGAGCAATATGGGGCTTCAGCATTATAGTTCCCGGAACAAATTCATCTTCGATACTGATGTTTCTGGGTCTTTACAAGCCCATGACCGAAGGAATTTCGGAATTTGCCCCGTCGGTTGTTTTCCCTATTGCCGCAGGCGGGCTTGCAACGGTTCTGATTTTTGCAAGAGCTGTAAATCTGCTTTTTGAAAAGAAATACTCTGTAACCTATCACATCATTCTCGGAGCTGTTATTTCTACCACAATTCTTATAATACCAATGAATTTTTCGTCCTTTTCCGATATTGCTTTGGAAATTCTATGTATCGCCGCAGGGTTTTTATTTGCGTTCTTCCTCGACAGGCTCAGCGAAAAATACAAGCCTCAGTAATTTCGGACGGTGGTTTTTTGGAGATTATCAGATTCGTAAACGACAACATACTTTGGGGTGCGCCCATGCTGATTTTAATGGTCGGCACGGGCGTTTATCTTTCCTTTAAAACCAAAGGTATTATTTTCAGGAAATTCGGTCTTATTCTCAGACTGACATTAAAAGGGATGTTTGAAAAAAGGTCTGACAGCGAAAGCGGAGTTTCCCCTTTTGCGGCTGTTTCTACCGCTCTTGCGGGGACGGTCGGTACGGGCAATATCGTGGGAGTTGCAATAGCTGTCGGCACGGGCGGCCCGGGGGCAATTTTTTGGATGTGGATTTGCGCTATGCTCGGAATGGTGACGAAGTTTTCGGAGGTAACGCTTGCACTGGCTTACAGAAGAAAAGGCGGAGACGGCAGATACTTCGGCGGACCCATGTGCTACATAACGGACGGTCTTAATTGCCGCCCTCTTGCCGTAATCTTTTGCCTGTTTGCAATAGCCTGCTCCCTTGGCGTCGGAAACAGCGTCCAGGCAAATTCTCTTGCGGAAAGCGCAAGCTCCGCTTTCGGAGTAAGCCCCGTAATAAGCGGAGCGGCGGCAAGCCTGCTTGCAGGTCTTGTTCTGATAGGCGGAATAAAGCGCATATCAAAGGTGGCTGAAATACTTGTTCCCTTAATGGCTCTTCTTTACATGGGCGGAGCGGCGGTTGTGCTGTTTGCAAACAGGTTGCAGATTTTGCCTGCATTTTCAATGATTTTTGCCGACGCATTTAGGGGCACCTCCGCCATAGGAGGCTTTTGCGGGGCGTCGGCGGCCTACGCTCTCAGAACGGGAGTGGCTAAAGGAGTTTTCACAAACGAAGCAGGTCTCGGGAGCGCTCCGATAGCTCACGCTTCCGCAGATACCGACCACCCTGCAAGGCAGGGACTTTGGGGCGTATTTGAAGTGTTTTTTGATACAGTTGTTATGTGTACCGTCACG
>JBJESI010000132.1:0-8943 GCA_051882715.1 Oscillospiraceae bacterium | reverse complement strand
TGAAAAAGGTGGTCGCAGATTGCCTTGCGAAGCTCGTAAACGCCTGCTCCCGGAGAGGTGGTCATAAGCTCGTTGCTCTGCTCGGATATGACCTTACGCATAAGACCTGCCCACACGGAAAACGGAAAGTTTTCGGGGCTTGTGCGGTTGCTGACAAAATCGGCGATATAACTCTTGCTTGCGGCGGACGCGGGAACCGTAATTTCGCCGATATGCTTGGAGATGATTTGATTTTCGGATATGTCGTTTACAAAAAAGCCTTTCTTTGCAATAGAATAAATATATCCTTCAGCCTGAAGCTGGGCGTAAGCATTTTCCACAGTGATAGTGCTTATGCCCAGATTTTTTGCAAAGCTTCTTTTTGACGGAAGCTTTTCGCCTGCCCGCAAAACCCCCGAAAGAATGTCGTTTTTGATACATTTGTATAAATAGATATAGATGCTTTCTGACCCTATATCTGCAAAAGAATACGTCAACATAATGCAAAAACCGCCAATCTGACCATACTGATATTATTTATTATGGGTATTTTAAAATGGTCACTTATGATTATAATTAAAGATACAGCAAATGTCAATACAAAAAAAGAGAGAGGGATTATTTATGGAAAAGAAAAGATATGATTTAAACAAAGAGCTTGCACAGATGCTCAAGGGCGGAGTTATTATGGACGTAACCACCCCCGAACAGGCGAAAATAGCCGAGGCGGCAGGAGCCTGCGCCGTTATGGCTCTTGAAAGAATACCTGCCGACATAAGAGCCGCAGGCGGAGTTGCAAGAATGAGCGACCCCAAGATGATTAAGGGTATTCAGGAGGCGGTTTCCATTCCCGTTATGGCAAAATGCCGTATCGGACACTTTGTTGAAGCGCAGATTCTTGAAGCTATCGAAATCGACTACATCGACGAAAGCGAAGTGCTTTCCCCCGCAGACGATGTTTACCATGTTGACAAAACCAAGTTCAAGGTTCCTTTTGTATGCGGAGCAAAAGACTTGGGAGAGGCGCTCAGAAGAATTAACGAGGGCGCTTCCATGATAAGAACAAAGGGCGAGCCGGGAACGGGCGACATTGTCCAGGCTGTCCGTCATATGAGAAAAATGAACAGCGCAATCGCAAAAATCACATCAATGCGTGAGGACGAGCTGTATAACGAGGCAAAAGAGCTCGGAGTGCCTTACGAGCTTGTTAATTATGTTCACATTAACGGCAGACTGCCCGTTGTTAATTTTGCGGCGGGAGGAGTAGCGACCCCTGCAGACGCGGCTCTTATGATGCAGTTGGGAGCGGAGGGCGTATTCGTCGGCTCGGGTATATTCAAATCCGGCAATCCCGAAAAGAGAGCCGCCGCTATTGTAAAGGCTGTTACAAATTACAACGACGCAAAGACAGTCGCAGAGCTTTCCGAGGACTTGGGAGAAGCAATGGTGGGAATAAACGAGCAGGAAATTGAAATTCTTATGGCGGAGCGTGGAAAATAATGAAAATAGCGGTTCTCGCTGTGCAGGGCGCTTTTGCCGAGCATATTAAAATGCTTTCCGAGCTTGGCGCCGAAACAATAGAGCTTCGTTCAAAAAGCGATTTGAGCGGCGAATTTGACGGGCTTATTCTCCCGGGCGGAGAAAGCACCGTTCAGGGCAAGCTTTTAAGAGAGCTTGATATGTTTGATAATTTGAAAGAAAGAATACAAAACGGAATGCCCGTTATGGCCACCTGTGCAGGGCTTATTCTCCTGTCAGAAAAGCTGTCAAACGACAGCAACACATATTTCGGTACTTTGCCCGTAACGACAAGAAGAAACGCCTACGGCAGACAGCTCGGAAGCTTTTATACCGAAAGCGATTTCGAGGGAATCGGAACTGTTCCCATGACCTTTATAAGAGCGCCGTATATTGAAAAAGCCCAAGACGGCGTTGAGGTGCTCGCCGAGGTTGACGGAAAAATCGTTGCGGTAAGATACAAAAACCAGCTTGCAATGTCCTTTCATCCCGAGCTTTGCGCCGATACCTCCATACATAAAAAATTTTTAGAAATGCTTTAATA
Source organism: Oscillospiraceae bacterium (assembly GCA_051882715.1). Taxonomy (GTDB): domain Bacteria; phylum Bacillota; class Clostridia; order Oscillospirales; family Ruminococcaceae; genus JBJESI01. The sequence goes on along the minus strand of JBJESI010000132.1, from coordinate 6,902 downwards.
AAAATGCTGTACGGAAATCCGTACAGCATTTTGCTTTCTTTTCAGCGGAATTACGCCGATTTTATTCGCTTCTCAGCGCAATAACAGGGTCTTTCTTTGCCGCAACCTTGGACGGGAAGAGTCCCGCTATAAGCGTAAGCGACATACTTATCAAAACAAGGATAACCGCCGCGGCGGGAGGCAGGAACGCCCCGAGGTTAGGAATACCCGTAATCGCCTTGATGATTGCGTTAATGGGAATTATAAGAATAAGCGTTACTATAATTCCGATTGCTCCCGAGGTAAAGCCCACGATAAGAGTTTCTGCGTTGAATACTCTGGAAACGTCCTTCTTTGAAGTACCGATGGCGCGGAGAATACCGATTTCCTTTGTCCTTTCAAGTACGGAAATATAGGTTATAATTCCTATCATTATCGAAGAAACCACAAGCGAAATTGCAACAAAGGCAATGAGCACATAGGAGATTGCCGCAATGATAGTGCTGATTGACGACATCATAATAGCCACATAGTCGGTGTAAGAAATTTTGTCCGCCTCATCGACCGATTTGTTGTAGTCCTCGATTATATCGTTAATACTGTCCTTTGCCTCAAAGGTAGCCGCATAAATATTTATCTGACTGGGGCTTGAAAGGTCTGCGACGCCCAGCTTTGCAAGGTTTTCGTCAAGGGTGGATTCTGAAACAACCGCAGGCATATATTCGTCGTAAAGCTTTGCAAGCTCCGCTTCTCCGTAGGTGGGCAAAGCGGCGTCGAAAGCGGCGGCAAGCTGGTCGTTTGTCATAGCTCCCACAGTTGCCTGAACCTTGTCGGCGTAGTTTTGCTTAATTGCTTCCCTGAGCATTTCGTCAACTGCGGCATTGATTTCCTCTTCGGACATATTTTCAAAATACTTTTTAGCGCTGTCCACATCAATTTCAGCCTCGGCGGAATATTTCTGTATCATATCGTCGAGCATAGCCTGCGTATTCGGATATGAAGACTTATACTGCTCTGTCAGCGACGCAATTTCCTCATCGGACGGAGTGGACATAATCTGCATATAAATCTCTGCCTTTTCAGAGCTTGTCAGGGTGTAGAAATACTTTGTTATATCCGAAGCCTTTTTTGCGTCGGGGATTGTTTCGTCGGAATCTATTTTAAAGGGGAGAGCGGTGAAAATATCTGTTTTTTCATCCTCCTGCTGTTTCTTAACGATTTCGGATTCGTTTGTTTTGTTGATAACATATTCCGTAAGTGCGCTTGTATAGCCCACTGCGCCTGTAATCGAGGTTGAAACCGCATCCTCGCTGGGACGGATAATACCTGATATTTTCAGCTCCAAGCCGTTATCGACAACATATTTCATGTAGCTTTCGTTTTCGTGCATATCCTTCCATATACCGCTTTCACTGTCGTACTGGTAGTAGTCGGTAGGGAGAATAAGCTTATAGGAAGTGCTCATGATTTCGTCATAGCTCCAGCTTTCGGATTCTTTCTCAGTCAGTTTGCCATCCATGGCGGATTTCATAATTTCAGAAATTTCCGAGGAATCCTTAAGTCCCAAGGCATACAGGAAAACATCGTTGATTTCGTTGTTTTCGTCGAGAACGATTACAACTTCGTCGTAGCTTTCGGGCCATGCGCCTGCCACAATATCATACTGCTCCTTGATGAGATTGCTGATGAGAGAGCCGTCCGTGCCCGGGAGCATTTCCTGCCAAATATCCGGAGCTGAATTTGAATACATTTGAGAATAAAGGCTTCCCTCTGCCGCAGAGCTTCCGTATACCGCCGTTTGCATATCGGCCATAATACTGCTGGGATTTATTTGCTTAACGCCGTCGTCCTTGGTGTTGCCTGAATATATATTGAGGTCCACATCGTATCCGTACTGAACCGTGCTTATGTACTTTGAAATATCGCTGTTTTCATCCTCAATAAACTTCTTGAACGCTTTAAGATTGTTGTGGTCGATTTCCGTTGAGAACATGGCTTCAAACATATCGTACATAACGGCGTCCGAATAAACTGCGTCAAGCTCGTGGGGAGTTTCAACCTCGGATGTTCCCATAAGAGATGACATCATTGAGGTCAGATCGACGGATTCCTCCATAATTGTAATCGGGTATGAGGAAAGCGTATCCTCCTGTACATCGTCGATATAAGCCTGGATACCCGTTGAAAGGGCAAGTATCAGGGCAATTCCGATAATGCCGATGCTTCCTGCAAACGATGTCATAAAGGTTCTGCCCTTTTTGGTCATAAGATTGTTAAGAGAAAGGGAAAGAGCGGTAAGATATGACATGGAAGTTTTTTTCGCTTTATTGGCTTGCTTATCCGGCTTTTCTGAGCTTGCTTCTCCGGCGTACGGATTTGAATCTGAGAGGAGAGAGCCGTCGAGAACTCTTACAATTCTTGTAGAATACTTTTCCGCAAGCTCCGGGTTGTGGGTAACCATGATAACAAGCCTGTCTTTTGCGACTTCCTTGAGAATTTCCATAATCTGAACGCTTGTCTCGGAATCAAGAGCGCCTGTGGGCTCGTCGGCAAGCAAAATCTCAGGGTTGTTCACAAGAGCGCGGGCTATTGCAACTCTCTGCATCTGTCCGCCGGACATCTGCGTGGGCTTTTTGTTAATCTGGTCGCCGAGTCCCACCTTTTCAAGAGCTTCAACAGCACGCTTTTTACGCTCGTGCTTTGAAATTCCCGAAATCGTAAGAGCAAGCTCTACGTTCGAGAGAACGGTCTGGTGGGGAATAAGGTTGTAGTTCTGGAACACGAAGCCGATTGAGTGGTTTCTGTAAGAGTCCCAGTCTGCGTCCTTATACATTTTAGTTGATACTCCGTTTACGGACATATCTCCGTCGTCGTATCTGTCAAGGCCGCCGATGATGTTAAGAAGTGTGGTTTTGCCGCAGCCTGACGGACCGAGAATTGAAACAAATTCGCTTTTGCGGAATTCTATACTTATACCCTTCAGGGCAGGAACAACATTGTCGCCTACCTTGTAGCTTTTTACGATGTTTTGCAGTTTTAGCATAAAGACCTCCTATCGGAACGTTACATCGTCATTTTAACGTTATATTATCATTCTAATGCTTTTACATTTTGAATTCAATAGATTTCAAAAATATTTACGCTTTCTTTAGGGATTGACAAGGATTATGTGTGTGTTAAAATAGTCTAGGCAGGATATACCTCTATTGAAATGCAAAAGGCTTGAAGGAGTAAAAATGGCGGTAATAAATGTTCGGAATTTAGGGCTTTCGTTCGGAGAAAATACTGTTTTTTCCGATGTCAGCTTTGAAATAGGAGAAAAGGAAAAGGTCGGATTTATCGGTGTAAACGGTGCAGGCAAGTCCTCGCTGTTTAAAATTCTGACAGGCGAGCTTGAAGCTGTAAGCGGAAGCTGCTGCAAAGCAAGGGACGCAAAAATCGGATATATGCAGCAGCACACCTGTACCGAGGGAAGAACGGTTTATGAAGAACTGATAAGCGTGTTTTCCCATCTTATGCAAATGGAGCTGGAGCTGGAGCGGCTTCACGAAAGCATCGAGAAAAGAACGGGAAACCTTGACGAGGATATAAAGCGTCAGGCGTTTTTGATTGACGAATATAACAAAAACGGCGGTCTTACATATAAAAGCAGAACAAAAAGCGCTCTGCTCGGTCTCGGCTTTACGGAGCGGGATTTCGGTATGAGTACGGAAAAGCTCAGCGGAGGTCAGCGTTCAAAGCTGATACTCGCAAAGCTCCTGCTTTCGCAGGCGGATTTACTTTTGCTTGACGAGCCGACAAACCACTTGGATATACAGGCGGCGGAATGGCTTGAGGGATTTTTAAAGGATTTTCCGGGAGCGGCTCTTATTATTTCTCATGACAGATATTTTCTTGACAAGGTTACCGATAAAACGATAGAGCTTGAGCACGGCAAAATCCGTTCATATAAGGGCGGATATTCGGAATTTTTAAAGAAAAAGGAAGCGGCTCAAAAGGCTGTCGAGGACAAATACTATCAGGATTTAAAGGAAATCGAGCGCATAAACGGAATAATTGCACAGCAAAAAACCTTCAGCATGGAGCGAAATTACAAAACCATCGACAGCAAGCTAAAGCAAATTGAGCGGATAAAGGAGCAGATAGTGGTTCCCGATAAAGAGGTTGAAAAAATCAGGTTTGATTTTTCGCCCTCCTCCGAAAGCGGAAACGATGTTCTTTTTGTAAACGGGCTTGGCAAGTCCTTCGGAGATAAGAATATTTTTGAAAATGCAAGCTTTGAGGTAAAAAAAGGCGAAAGAATTTTCCTTGTGGGCGCAAACGGCTGCGGAAAGACCACGCTTTTAAAAATTCTCACGAAGGATTATCCCGATTTTAATGGCAAATTCAGCTTCGGGACGGGCGTCACGGTAGGGTATTTCGATCAGGTGCAGGACAAGCTTGATTTGAGCAAAACCGTTCTTGACGAAGTGTGGGACAGCTTTCCGAGAATGGATATGACAAGTATAAGAAAGGCTCTTGCAGGCTTTCTTTTTAAAGGCGACGATGTTAACAAGGTACTGCGTTCCTGCAGCGGAGGGGAACGGGCAAGGGTGGCTCTGCTAAAGCTGATGCTGGGAAGATATAATTTTCTCTTGCTGGACGAGCCTACAAATCATCTTGATACATTTTCCCGGGAGGCTCTTGAAAAGACCTTGTCGGAATACGAGGGGACAATGCTGATTGTTTCCCACGACCGTTACTTTATAAATAAGCTTGCCACTAAAATTATCGAGCTTACTCCATCGGGAATTAACGAGTATACGGGCGATTACGATGCCTATTTTGAAAAGAAGAATGAGCCTGCTCAAACCGTCCGTGAAAAGACCGTTTCCGCAGGCGCAGACAGCTACAGGCAAAGAAAGGAAAAGCAGTCCCAAATCAGGAAACTGAAAACAAAAATCCGCAACGCAGAAGCGAATATTGAGGCGCTTGAAAAGCAGTCCGAGGAGCTTGAGCTTTTGATTTCGGGCGGGGAGATTTCCGACGATTACGAGAAGCTTTTGGAGACCTCAAATCTCATTAACGAGGTGAAAAACAGGATCGAGGAGGAAATGCTCGCTTGGGAGCAGGCGGGCGAAGCGCTCATGCTTCTTGAAGAGGAATAAGCGAAAAAGGCGAAGCTGTTCAGCACAGGCTTCGCCCTTTTTGATTTCACGTATTGTCAATGGCTTCTCTGAGCATATCGGCGTACTTTTTGCGGACGCTTTCAGGCTCGAGAATTTTTGCTTTTGCTCCGAATTGGAAAAGCCATGCGAAGAACGGCCTTTGGGTTTTCACGTTCACTCTGATAACGAAGCCGCCGTCCCCGTCGGGAATGGTCATAATGTTTTTACCGAATCGGTCGATAACGGTATTTATCAGCGAATTGTCAAATCTCAGCTTTACGCTTTGCTCGCTGCCGCTGAACATGGAAAAGGTGGAGTTGAGGTAATCGGCAAGGCTGAAATCCTCTTTCAGGGGAACGGCGTTCTCGCTTAAAATACACACGTTCTCCATTCTGTCCACACGGAAATTGGTAATGGAATTGTACTTTTCGTACTGTGAAATAAGGTAGTATTTTTCATCGTCCCACGCAAAGGCGTACGGAGAGCATATTCTCTTGCCATCTCTGAATTTTTTGCTCTTGTCCAAGGCGTAATCGAAGTAATCAAAGGAAATCTTTTTGCCCTCGTCAATGGCTCTTTGAATAACGTCCATATTTATATAAATTTTCTCGTTGATTGCCTTGACCCTGTTCGCAACAAAGACCTGCCTGTGAAGCTGCTTTCCGTTGTGGACGCTTGTAAGTCCCTCGATTTTTTTCAGAAGCTCCCCGGATTTCTTTTCCGTCAGAAATCTTGAAGAAGAAACAGCGTCTGCAAGAAGCTTCAGCTCGGGCAGCTCAAAATCTCTGCTTCCTATGTAGTAGCCGGGATTTCTTCCTCTCACGCTGATTATATCAAGCCCGTATGTGCGAAGCGCCTCGATGTCCGCATAAAGAGCCTTTCGTTCAGCCGAGATTCCGTAATCTTCAAGTTCTTTGACGATTTCGGGCATACTGATCGGATGCTCCTCGTCGGTTTTTTTGAGAAGAATATCGTATAAATACAGAATTTTCAGCCTTTGGTTTGCGTTTTTAACAGAGCTCATCTGAAATCTCCTTTAAAATGAATGCTTTAATCTTTTTATCAGTATAACATTGTTTTTTCTAAACAGCAATCCCAAGTTCTGAATTTTTTCCGATATATTCCGTTACCATTTCCAAAAGAAGAGCGTCTCTGTCGAGCTTTGCCGCCATTGCCCTTGCGCCTTTGTGGTCGGTTATGTATGTCGGATCCTCGGACAGTATATACCCCACAAGCTGAAAGGCAGGGTTGTAGCCCTTTTCCTGCAAGGCTTCGTAAATTTCGCTGATTAGCATTTCGTTTTTAGTCTTATACATTTTTTTATCCCGCAAACCCTAAGGGAATGCCGCCTTTCTCTTCAGATTTATTTTGCTCCGCTTCTGCCGTAATTTGCGTCTGGTCTTCAACCTCGTCCTTGTCGAGAACAACTGCGATAACCGAGCTGTGCGTTATAAACATAACCCTCGCAAATGCGTAATCATCGAATTTGTCATAAATTCTGCCTGCGCTTGATGTTCCCTTGTAAACCGTATTTGCGCTGTTTGCAACATAACCGATTTTTTCGATGTAGGGGAGAAAAGCGTAAATTGCTTCGTCATCGAACTGATTGTCCTGCTCCTTTACAATTTTAAAAATGCGGTTGATTTCAAAGGGCTTTTGTCCGTAGTAATGATTAAGCCCTGTTATGGTGATAAAGTATCTTTCTTTCATAAATCGGCCCTCCTTAGCCGAGTGTTCTAAGGGACACTCGGCAGTTTTATTCGCCTTATGGCGAGT
>JBJESI010000131.1:0-2055 GCA_051882715.1 Oscillospiraceae bacterium | reverse complement strand
CGCTTGCCGTATCTGTATGGTTGAAGCTAACGAAGGCAGGGGCAACCGCCTTGTTGCCTCATGCGTATACCCTATTTCCGAGGGTATGGAAATCTTCACAAACACACCCCGTGTAATCGAATCCAGAAAGCAGACTCTTGAGCTTATTCTCTCCGACCACAGAAGAGAATGCCTTTCCTGCGTAAGAAGCGGAAACTGCGAGCTTCAGAAGCTCTGCAAGGACTTCGGAGTTGACGAAGAGGACGCTTACGACGGCGTTAAAAACGAATTTGAAATCGACGACAGTGCACCTCATATGTGCCGTGACAATTCAAAATGTATCCTCTGCCGCCGCTGTGTTGCGGCCTGCGGCAAGGTTCAGGGAATCGGCGTTATCGGCGCAAACGAAAGAGGCTTTGACACAAACATAAGCTGCGCTTACGAAATGGACCTCAACGACACAAGCTGCGTATCCTGCGGTCAGTGCATCGTTGCCTGTCCTACAGGCGCTCTTTATGAAAAGGACTCCACAAAAGAGGTTTTCGCCGCTCTTGCCGACCCGACAAAGCATGTTGTCGTTCAGACAGCTCCCGCAGTAAGAGCCGCTCTCGGCGAGGAATTCGGCTATCCTATGGGCACCGATGTTGAGGGCAAAATGGCTGCCGCTCTGCGCAGACTCGGCTTCGACAAGGTGTTTGACACAAACTTCTCCGCAGACCTCACTATCATGGAGGAAGCAACGGAGTTCATTCACAGAGTTCAAAACGGCGGCGTTCTTCCGCTTATCACCTCCTGCTCACCGGGATGGGTTAAGTTCTGCGAGAATTACTACCCCGATATGCTTGATAATCTTTCTTCCTGCAAATCTCCTCAGCAGATGTTCGGCGCAGTTGCAAAAACCTACTACGCTGAAAAAGCAGGAATTGACCCCGCAGACATTGTTGTTGTCAGCGTAATGCCCTGCACGGCAAAGAAATTCGAAATCGGCCGTCCCGACCAGAGCGCTTCGGGATACCCCGATGTTGATATTGCAATCACAACCAGAGAGCTTGCAAGAATGATTAAAACTGCGGCTATTGACTTTACTCTTCTTCCCGACGAGGGCTTTGACTCTCCTTTGGGCGAAAGCACAGGTGCAGGCGTAATCTTCGGCGCAACCGGCGGCGTTATGGAAGCGGCTTTGCGTACTGCTGTCGATACTCTTACGGGTGAGGACAGCCCCGAGGTTGACTTTGTTGAAGTCCGCGGCGTTGAGGGCATCAAGGAGGCTTCCTACAATGTTGCAGGCATGGAGGTTAAGGTTGCTGTTGCTTCAGGTCTTGCAAATGCAAGAAAGCTTCTTGACATGGTTAAATCTGGCGAAAAGACATATCATTTCATCGAAATTATGGCTTGCCCGGGCGGATGCGTAAACGGCGGAGGACAGCCCATTGTTCACTCCTCTGTTCGCAACAGCGTTGATGTCAGAGCAGAGCGTGCAAAGGCGCTTTACTCAAACGACGCTGCAAAGACCTTTAGAAAATCTCACAAGAACCCCGATATAATCAGACTTTACGAGGAATATCTCGAAAAGCCCGGTTCACACAAGGCTCATGAGATTTTGCACACAACCTATGTTGAGCGTCCCCTCATTAAGGACGTAGATGATATTAGGAAATAGTTTTCTCCTAAAAAGAAATAAGCGTGCGGCGGCAGGAGTAAAAATTCCTGCCGCCGCACTGCTTTTATTTGTTTTAAACTATTCAGATTTTTTACATACTCTCTTTTAAAATTGCAATAATTTCTTCGTGATTAAGTACCTTGTATCCGCCGTCCATTATAAAAGAACCCTTTGCGATGCCCTCCAGCATATCCTCGGTTACGCCAAGGTCAGTAATATTCATGACAAGACCGATTTCACGCATCCAGTTCTCCATGCACGCAAGTCCCTCAGCCGCAATTTCCCCATCCGTTTTTCCCGTAGGATTTACATTCCACACATTAATTGCGTACCTTTTGAATTTCTGCAAGCCGTACGGCATAATGAATTTGTAGTACGGAATAGAAACCGCCGAAAGAGTCATACCGTGAGTTGCG
>JBJESI010000130.1:0-2062 GCA_051882715.1 Oscillospiraceae bacterium | reverse complement strand
AAATCCGTCGCCCTATATGTTCTATTTTTCAAGCTCCGATATGGAGGTTGCGGGAGCCTCGCCCGAAACTCTCGTAAAGCTTGAGGACGGAATTCTCCACACCTTTCCCCTTGCAGGCACAAGGAAAAGAGGTAAAACCGAGGAGGAGGACAAACAGCTTGAGCAAGAGCTGCTTGCCGACCCGAAGGAGCTTGCGGAGCATAATATGCTTGTGGATTTGGGAAGAAACGATTTGGGCAAAATCAGTAAATTCGGTACGGTCAGCGTGGAAAAATACCATTGCATAGAAAGATATTCGCACGTAATGCACATCGGCTCTACCGTGAGAGGAGAGCTTTCTCCCGAGCATGACGCCGTGGACGCTCTAAGCGCAGTGCTTCCCGCAGGAACCCTTTCGGGTGCTCCGAAGCTCAGAGCCTGCCAGCTCATTAACGACCTTGAAAACAACAAAAGAGGGATTTACGGCGGCGCAATCGGTTATCTGGATTTCACGGGCAACCTTGACACCTGCATTGCAATAAGAATCGCTTACAAGAAAAACGGCAAGGTCTTTGTAAGAAGCGGAGCAGGCATTGTTGCAGACTCCGTTCCCGAAAACGAATATCAGGAATGTATAAACAAAGCGGCGGCTGTTGTAAACGCACTTAAACAGGCATGCGGGGAGGTACGGGAATGATTTTACTTATCGACAACTACGACAGCTTTTCATATAATCTTTATCAGCTTATCGGCTCTATAACGCCTGACATCAAGGTTATCAGAAACGACGAGCTTACAGTGGACGAAATCGAGGAGCTTTCCCCGGACGCAATCATACTTTCCCCCGGCCCCGGCAGACCTGAGGACGCAGGGGTATGTATCGAAACGGCGGCAAGACTCGGAAAGAAAATTCCCGTTTTAGGCGTCTGCCTCGGGCATCAGTCAATCTGCAAGGCTTTCGGCGCAACTGTTTCCTACGCAAAGGAGCTTATGCACGGAAAGCAGTCGGAAGCGGCGCTCGACACCGACAGTCCTCTCTTTAAGGGCTGTCCCGAAAAAGCCCTTGTGGGAAGATACCATTCCCTCGCCGCAATAAAGGAAACAATTCCCCAATGCTTAAAGGTAATCGCCGAGACCTCCGACGGAGAGGTAATGGCGGTAATGCACAGGGAATACCCCATTTACGGCGTTCAGTTCCACCCCGAATCGGTGCTGACCCCCGACGGCGGCAAAATGCTTAAGAATTTTATAGAAACGATTAAATAAACGGAGGTGCTTGCAATGATTGCAGAGGCTATCAAAAAAATCGTAGACAAACAGGATTTGACCTATGACGAAGCGTATGAGGTAGTAAATGAAATTATGGAGGGAAAGACCTCGCAGGTGCAGAATGCGGCGTTTCTTGCGGCTCTTTCCACAAAAAGCACCCGTGCCGAAACCATTGATGAAATTTCGGGCTGTGCGGCGGCAATGCGTGAGCACGCCCTGAAAGTCGAACACGGCATGGAGGTATTTGAAATCGTAGGCACAGGCGGCGACAACGCAAACAGCTTTAATATTTCAACCGTTTCCGCTCTTGTTCTTGCGGCGGCGGGCGTAAAGGTTGCAAAGCACGGAAACCGTGCCGCTTCTTCAAAATGCGGAACGGCGGACTGCCTTGAAGCTCTGGGAGTTAACATAGTAATCCCTCCCGAAAAATGCGTTTCTCTTTTAAAAGACGTTGGAATTTGCTTTTTCTTCGCTCAGACCTACCACACATCCATGAAATATGTAGGACCGATACGTAAAGAGCTTGGTATCCGCACCGTATTTAACATTCTCGGCCCTCTGACAAACCCCGCAAAGCCCTCTATGCAGCTTCTGGGCGTATATGACGAAATTCTCGTAGAGCCTCTTGCAAGGGTTCTCACAAGTCTCGGAGTACACAGAGGAATGGTCGTTTACGGTCAGGATAAGCTGGACGAAATTTCCCTTTGCGCTCCCACGAAGGTCTGCGAATTCTGCGGCGGAGAATACAAGGTATACACAATTTCTCCCGAGGATTTCGGCTTTGAAAGATGCCGCAGAGAAGACCTCGCAGGAG
>JBJESI010000129.1:0-2065 GCA_051882715.1 Oscillospiraceae bacterium | reverse complement strand
TCTATAACATAATCGAATTTCGATTTCAACTCACACGCCTCATGCGAGGCGTGACGAAATTGTTCAATAGGATTGAGCAAATAAAAAGATTTCAACTCACACGCCTCATGCGAGGCGTGACGAACGGCAAATTCTATAACATAATCGAATTTCGATTTCAACTCACACGCCTCATGCGAGGCGTGACAATATGATACTTGCATTTTTGATTTTATGATACGGTGTCCTTAAGGATAAACTTCAGAGACAGCCTTGAGGAATTCGGCATAATTCCCGCAATATAAAAGGTTGTGTCAGGGTCAATTCCCGACTCCTCAAATTCCATATCCGAAACCTTTCCCACACGGGATTTGTTCATAAGGTCGTACAGCCTGTTGTTAACCTCGCCCTCTTCGGCTTTATTATTTCCTCCGGTAAGATTATCGGTAAAGAAGGTGCAAAAGCTCTCGCCGCCGTCATATTTATCGGTCATAGCCCAATAGATAACCGTCATGTTATCAATACAAACATGATGATTGTCCGATTTAAGAAGATAGTTCATAGCCTGAGTGTAGCTGTTTGCCGCCGCCGCAGAGATATTGCTGTTTGTCGACTGCTCTTTTCCGTAGGAAAGCTCCGATTGGTTATTGAAGCATACAAGCTTTGTGCCGCTGGCCTGACCTCCCTTTACGCCTCTGATGACACCGTGAATAAGGGGTATGGGCTGATTATTCCTGCCTGTTACCGCACAGCTTCCCATCGGAAGATCTTCTTCGGTCTTATTTGCTAAGAATTCCTCATAGCGGTTGATAAGCTGACTGTCCTCATGAAGCATTATTTCAGGATGTCCGTCAAGAGCAAAACAGTATGAGGAGCTTGTCAGGGCTTTTCCGAGGTCTAAAAGCAACGGATTATTTACATTATCCGCAGGAACCCAGTTTTCGATAAAGCTTTGGTATGCGTTAACAATGGGAGAATCTATTCCGCTTATAAATTCAAGATTGGTTTCGGTAAACGCCTTGTGGGATTTTACGGCCTTTGAGCTTTCTTCAAGCTCTCCTTTCACTAAATCAAGTCCGAAAATATACAAAGGACGGTGCTCGATGATATTTCCGTCAATTCCGGGCTTTTCTGTCCTTTTAGGCAGTAAAACGGTGTTGGGCACTTCTCTTACGGCGGGCTTTCCTTTTTTATCGGTATAGCTTTTTTCGGTTACATATTTTACAATACCCGCAACCGAGCCGTCGGTCCGAAGCAAAATCTGTTTGCTCACATCTTGCTTTGTATAGCCTGTCTTTGCAAGCTTGTTGTTCTTTTTCAGCAAGTCATAGTATTCGCAGAGAGCGGATATCAGCATTTTAAATCCCCCCTGTACTTTGCTACGTCAATAACGCCGTCTATCATGTGAGGACGGTAATATACTGCGTCTGCTCTGTCGGAAAATATAGGCTCTTCCCAGTCGTTGTTAATCGGAATTCCGCCGTCCTCGAATTTCATTTTGTAAAGCATAAAGCCTAAATCCCTGTCGCCCTTAAGCTCCTCGCTTATTTCTTCCATGGGAAACTCATCGGTCAGAGTCAGACTTTTTACTGAAAACTCCCTGCACCCCAGAACTGGCTGACGGAAATGCTGACCGTTTTTCAGACGCCTGAGAATGATATTGTAATGCTTTTCCTCGCACTCGTCTTCCTTGTCGCTTTTTATCCCCGTCAGTTCAAAATGAAACTCTATGCCGTAGCGGACATCTTTAAGAATCATTCCTCCGCGCTGGCTTATAGAGTCATTTGCGGCGCTGATTTCTATGGCAGGGGAAACGCCGCTGCCTTTCATTGCGCCTTTTATTTTTTGGAGGCTGAGCTTTTCTTTTGCCTCATTCCGCCTGATGTTTGTGAATTTTATCGGATTAAACACAACGATTTTATCCACCACATAGCGTATTGCGGGCTTCCAGTACACGCTCTTTAAAATTCCTTCAACAGCGCTCGGAGTCGGAACATCGTAGGAAACTCTTTCGACCTTCATTTCCGGGCGAGTGAAGCAGGCATAATCGCCTTCAACCATAATTTTAAAACCGTAACCCATATGT
>JBJESI010000128.1:0-9050 GCA_051882715.1 Oscillospiraceae bacterium | reverse complement strand
TATCCCATTAAAAAATATCCCTATATCGTTTATTCAGTTTGTTTGGCATAATTAGTATACCACTTTTTTTCGGAAAATACAACACGTTTTTTGAAAATATCCATAATTTTAACCGGTATCGGATTTTTACACCAAAATCCAAGCATGCCTAAAAGAATAAGCCTTTCTCAAAATGAGAAAGGCTTCTATTCTGTTAAAAAAATCAAGTGTTCATAAAGTGAAATCCCTTATGAACACTCGCTTTGGTCGGGGTGACGGGATTTGAACACGCGACCTCTGCGTCCCGAACGCAGCGCTCTACCAAACTGAGCCACACCCCGTTTTATCGACTCAATCATAATACCACATTGTCGCATGATTTGCAAGTAGTTTTTTAATTTTTTTCGCTCATTTGGTCAAGATTCTTGATTTTCTCCTCGAACTCATCGCAAAGCTCACGGGCAATTTCGCTGTTTGTGCTCTCAGAGAACATCAGAACCGCAAGTCCGCCCTTTTCGGGACGAACCCATACTCTTCCCCTTGCGTCCGCATTCAAAACGCCTCTTTCCTCGGCAAATTTCATTTTCGACATCAGCTTGACCGGGCTTGTTTTCAAGGGGATTTCCCTTGTTTGCATATAAAAATCGGGAATAGCCTTTACCGCCTCGGAAAGCGTTAATTTTTCATTGTGAAGATGTATGAGCACTTTAACCGCAAGGCGGCATCCGTCCGACACAAACTGCAAATTTTCAGCCGCGCGTCTGGCGTTGTCATCCGCCTCGCCCATGCCGCCGGGAGAATACCTCAGCACCTTGGCGCCGTATTTTTTCGCAAGCGTTTCCGCCGCCGCAGGGAAATCCGACGGAAGCGACACCGCCTTGCCCTCCTTGAAAAGCCTGTCGCAGGCAAGCATTACAAGCCTTTCGTGGCTGATATACTCGCCGCTTTCGGTCTTTGCAAATACGCTTCTTCCGTCGCCGGAAATGAAAAATTCCGTTTCTTCGCCGTTTGCATCGCTTATTTTGGAAAGCGCCTCGCTTAAATTAGCGCAAATTCTCGGATTTTCACCCGTTATTTTTGCGTTTATCCCGCAGAGTCTGTCGGGGAGCAGCAAGGAAAGCTCCTGCTCGTAAAATTTTGTGAATCCGTACATACGCACGTATTCGCCGAAATCCTCCATGCTTACACGGAAGCTGTCGTTTCTGTTTAAAGCTCCCTCAAGCGCACGCTCCTGCTTTCTTGTGAGAGGAAGCCCGCCCGTGGTGCAGAACCTGATTTTTACGTTTTTATCCGCCTCAAGGTGAGCTGAAATTTTTATGCCGCTCTTTCCCGAACAAAATTCAAGCTGAGGCAGGGTGCAGTCTCCGAAATCCGCAACATTCACGCCTGCCGACATAGCTCCCGCAATAAACGCAAGCCTGAGAGCCTCGGCACATTCCCCGAAGCCCGAGCCGACTCCTATCATTTTATTCTCCGCAAGCTGAGCCGCCGCATTGCCGATTTTAGCGGCATTTTCGGGAGTCACCTCGCTTTGCGCCTCTCCGCAGAGACCGTTCTCATCGCAGAGCATACGCCTTGCCCTGCCGTATTTCAAATCAAGTCTTGCTCTTACTCCCCGCTCAACACGTCTGTTAGGCCAGATTTTCACGCCGCTTTCCACAACGGCGTCTCTGCCGATTACCGCTCCGCTTCCCACAACCGCATTTTCAAACACGGAGGCTCCCGCCATAACGCCTGCGTTTTCGCAGATAACCGCAGAATTGCAGGTGGCTCCGTCGCCGATAAACGCTCCGTCCAGAATAACGGAGGAGTGTATCTTGCAGTTTCTTCCGATAGTTATGTTGCTGCCGATTACCGTCCCCGCTTCGATAACCGTCCCTTCGCCGATTTTGACATTATCTCCTATGAACGCGGGAGGCTTCACGGTGACATTCTCAAACGTCCCCAAAGTTATGACTCCGTCCAGGTTTTTATGCCCGTCGATTTCAAAATCCACCTTGCCCTCAAGCATATCGCTCTGACATTTAAGATACGCCTCGAAATCTCCGATATCGCACCAATAGCCCCTTTCCTCAAAGCACATCAGCTTCATTTTATCGGACAGCATTTTCGGGAAAATGTCAAGGGCAAAATCGCTCTTTTTTCCCTCGGGAATAATACCGAGAACGGACGGCGACAAAATGTAAATTCCCGTATTGGCTTCGTCGGAGGTACAACTGCAAAACGAGGGCTTTTCAAGGAAGCCCGTAATTCTGTTTTCCCCGTCCTTCAAAACAAGCCCGTACTCTCTCGGGTCCTTAACTCTTTTAGTAATTACGGTTGCGTCTGCACTTTGACTCCTGTGAAAATCAATCGCCGCCTTTAGGTCAAAATCGCACATTGCGTCCCCGCTGATTACAAGCACCTCTTCCCCGCCGGGCGCCGCATTTTTAACACAGCCTGCCGTACCCAGGGGCTCGTTTTCATAAACAAATTCCAGAGAAACATCCTTATAAACCCCGTCGGGGAAAGCCTCTTCAATACGCTCGCCCTTATACATGAGAGTGATAACAGCCTGTTTTATGCCGTTTCGTGACAGCAAATCAAGAATGTATTCCAGCACAGGCTTTGAGCAGAGCTTTGCAAGCGGCTTGGGGATATTGCAGGTCATGGGTCTGAGCCTTGTTCCCTCTCCGCCTGCAAGGATAACAGCACGCATATAAAAAACCTCCATAACAGTCTGTAACTATTATTAGAGGTTTTTTGTAAATTTATTCGCTTTTTTCATTGCGGTTGTTTTTATTAACAATGTCTATTGCCGAATCGTCGATAAAGACAACCTTATCGTCATCATCAAAGCCCTCGCTTTTTTCGGGCAGCAAAAATACCGTAAGAGTCTGAAGAGCAATTTTAAAATCAAGCCCCAAGGAATAGTTTTCAATGTAGAGCAAATCCATTACAAGCTTGTCCTTCGGGGTTGTGTTGTATTTGCCCTGTATCTGAGCGTAGCCCGTAAGTCCTGCCTTAACACGCAGACGGTATGCAAATTCGGGGAGATCCTTGTAATACTCCTTGGCAATGCTTTCACGCTCCGGTCTCGGTCCTACAATGCTCATCGAGCCTGCAAAAACATTGAAAAGCTGAGGAAGCTCGTCAATTCTCGTTTTTCTGAGAAAAGCTCCGACCTTTGTAATTCTGGGGTCGTTTTCGGAGGCAAGAATCGCTTCGTTATTCTTTTCAGCGTCAACAATCATTGTTCTGAACTTTATTACCTTAAACTTTTTCTCATTGATTGTTTCGCGCTCCTGCAAAAAGAACACGGGGCCGCCGTCCTCGCACTTTATGGCAATAGCTTCTGCAAGCATTATGGGGCTTGAGAGTATAATACCTACTCCGGACACAACAAGGTCGAAAATTCTTTTTACAATTTTCTGCTCGATTGAAAGGCTCCTGTGCTTGTTGTGGAAAACAGTAATGTCGTCAATCTGCTCATATTCGGCGGTGTTCACCAAAATATTTGAAAAAGACGGCACATAGTAGACCTGCTTTTCACGCTTGTAGCAGTATTCGATGATGTATTCCTTTTTTTCATTCGGAACATTCACAAGCATTACCGACGAATGGGCTCTGATTGAACGGTGAAGCATCGGCTCGTCGTATCGCATAACCTTCTTGACTCTGAAGCGGTTCTGATATTTCCTGAGCTTTCGCATTACAAGCTGCATATCGCCCTCGTCCCCGTAAATCACAAGCATGCTTTTCGGAGGAAAAACCTTAAAGTACGTCCAGTTTGAAAGCTTCGTGTGGATAACGGTGATAATATACTGAGCGGCTATTGCGGCAAGCAGAAGCCAAAAGCTCACAATCGCCTTGTTCATTACGCAGAGCTGAACGTAAGCAAACACATCGGTTATGGTAACGGCAAGGCACATTGAAAGCACAATTTCCCTTGTCTGCCTAAGCCCGATTTTATATCCGCCGTACGCCTTGATAAGTATATACTCAACCAGCAAAAACGTGCTGATAAGGATAACGCTGACACGTGAAACACGGAGCATTTCCTCGGTTAAAACGGGATTGTCAAGAAGAAACATTCCGTAAAAGCAGAAAAACATCAGGGCAATATAAATAACTTTTGTGAATATATCGTAAGTATAGTGAAAAGCTCTTATAGATGATCTTATCATATTCAAAGCCTCCGTAATACGGGTGATAAAACGCTGTATGCAAGTCAAAGAGTCTTAATGATAACCGGACTGTAATTTAAAGCCGGGCAGCTCACGGCGTCTTGCCGCAGGCAAAACAAATTGACGATAAAATGTTCTTTGACAGGTGCGTATGCACCGACCGCACGGAGTGCGGTAAAATCCGCCTTTGCGGATTTGGTCTAAGGTTATTATACCGTAATTTAAGGCTGCGCAGCAGCCCACAGCGTCAGCTGCGGTTTTGCCGCAGGCAAAACAAATTGACGATAAAATGTTCTTTGACAGGTGCGTATGCACCGACCGCACGGAGTGCGGTAAAATCCGCCTTTGCGGATTTGGTCTAAGGTTATTATACCGTAATTTAAGGCTGCGCAGCAGCCCACAGCGTCAGCTGCGGTTTTGCCGCAGGCAAAACAAATTGACGATAAAATGTTCTTTGACAGGTGCGTATGCACCGACCGCACGGAGTGCGGTAAAATCCGCCTTTGCGGATTTGGTCTAAGGTTATTATACCACAGACTGTATATATTTCAAGCATTTTTAAATTTTCTGTGTAAAGAAGACGTTAAAATATAGGACGGATTTCAGATCTTTGCGGCAAACAAAAAGCCCTGCCTAATGACAGAGCTTAAATTGGTGACGCGTACGAGAATCGAACTCGTGTTACCGCCGTGAAAGGGCGGTGTCTTAACCGCTTGACCAACGCGCCATATATGGTAGCGGCAGTCGGATTTGAACCAACGACACCCTGGGTATGAACCAAGTGCTCTAGCCAACTGAGCTATACCGCCAAATACCGCTTACTTCAGCGACTTTCATATTATAGCGTGTATTTTTATTTTTGTCAATACTTTTTTGAAAAAATCGCAAAATATTTGCTTTTATTCCGCCGAGCCGAATTTTTCGACAAACTCCCTTGCGCAGGCATAGGAAATCCCTTTAATTCTGTGGCTTTTTATCTTCTCTCCGTAGGTGTAAAAGCACATAGTGCATCTTCCCGACATAAGGTTAAAGGGATTTCTCATAATCCTTATTGCGGAAATCTTGGACTTGCAGACCGTCAGCGAATGGAATGAAAAGCCCTTAGAGTATTTCAAAATAAGATGTTCCCCGTTTTCGCCGATGCCGGATGTGAAAAACGCAAAAATCTTGGCTGCCAGATGCCACACACAGGGTATTTCCGCAATAACCGCCGAAAAATATATAAGCTCCGCAAAATTCGGAAACAAAGGCGCGGCAAAATGGCAGACTATGGGTATTGCGGCAATAAGATATATCGTGTTGATACAGTATGACATCAGTGCCGCAGGCCTCGGGCGTATTCCGGGCTTTACCGCCTCAAACTCCGGCAAAAGCATCTTCATCGAGCTTTGCATATCGTTTTTTGAGGTGGCGGGAATCAGCACGGCGGCTTCGTTTTTGCCCTTTCCGTAGCCGGAGCAGTAAATATACGCCGAGCTGACGGAAAAAAGCTTCGTAATAAGAGTCTGCCTCAAATCAACATAAACTATTCTGTTGCAGTTGATAAGATATCTTCGCTTTGCAACGATTCCCTTATCTATTACAAGATGGTCGTTTGTACGCCGTATCGTAAATCTGAGAAAATTGGCAACATTGAAAATAAATCCGATAAGCCAGCCCGAAAGAAGTACTATCGAGATAGTTATGGCAATGGGAGGTATGCCCAAGGCTACCTTTACGGAGATATCGTTAAGGGTATAAAATACATCGTCCTGAATTTTTCTTCCCACAACAGCACCTGTCTGCGAGAAAAACGCCGATATAAGGAGTATTCCCGAAAATGTGCTGGAATTAAGCAACGAATACAGGACAAGATATCCGGCTTTAGGAGTATAATACCGCTTTGTGACATTAACATTATGCTTTTTGAGCAGATCCTCAAGCTCCGCCGCATCGTAGCCGTTTAGAGTTATAGTAACATCGGGAAGATTTTTCGGTCCCATGTCGGTTTCCGCCTTGACAATGACTGCGTTTGTAAATCTGTAAAGCAGGGGACGGCGCATACTGACCGTTGTAAGCATAGTTACGGGTATGTCTCCCACCTGCCTCAAAATCACTCCCGAACGGTAAGAAAGATACCCGTCGTGAACGCAGCAGCTTTTTGATTTAAAGCGCAGGAAAGCATACAAAAGAATCGACGCTACGATAACAATGTCAAACCAAGCGCCGGTAACCCATGTATAGACATCGAAGCTTGCCGCCAAAAGACCTCTCATAAGAGGAAAAATAAGCACTATAACGCTTTTCCATATCCCCTCCGTCATGGAGATGGGGTGCTGTTTATAAGTGTTCATTGTTATCTCCTAAATAATCTCTCTGTAAATTTCGGAAGCCTGTTTGTAGCTGAGAAAATAGATTATAACTCTTCCGCCGAATGCATTGAGCAGAAGAAAATTAAGCCCCGTTATTTTGGAAAGAGGAGTTTTCACCAAGGTAATATACTGTATATCGCTCTTTTCAACAACAACCTCGTTATTTATAAACGCTCCGAAGCAGGAGGTTATCCTGCCGTCCTCGACGACGCATTTTGTTCTGGCAAAGAGTATGGGAAGATATATAAAAGCCAGCGCGCAGTACGCCGCCGCCAAGACAAGGCGCACCACTCCGTAAGCAACGGGAAGCACGGAAACATAATACCGCGCCGCAAAAAAAAGCGCCGCAAATACAATAACCACAACAAGCTCCGATGCGAAAAACGCAGAAATTTTAGGTCGGTAGACTTTCATTGTAACCCCTTATTTTAAAGTTATGACAAATGCCCTTTGGGCAAATATATTTTCTTATCAATGATAGTATAACATATTTTATGAAAAAACGTACGATTTTTTTATTAAAAACCGTTCGTCAAAAACAGCAAGGCAAAGGCGCGCCCCGAAAATTCGGAACGCGCCTCGGCAATACTATATTCAAAATAATTATGAAGTCTAATTGAGAATATAAATTGTTGCGTTTCTTATTCCCCACTGATAGCAAACCGCAGAATTGTTCGGGCCCATATAAAGGTCGACAAGAACCTTGCCTCTCATCAATGCTCCGCCTGTATCAGCCGCTACCGCATATCCGTAAACCGAGCCGTCTGCGGCAACAATGTACATTTCCGTTCCGTAGGGAATGATATTGGGGTTTACTGCAACAAGTCCGATATTTGCAACCTGACCGCAGGACACGTGAGCCGTAGGCGCAGATGTATATGCGGAGGTTTTGCCCGTGATAACCCTTGTATAATTAACAGGAAGACCGTTTGCGTCAAGCTGTACGCTTGCGGGAGCAGGAGAAATAACTCCGCTGCCGATTGACGCCGTACCGCCTGCCGTCACCTTGGCAGCGTTAGCGTTTACCGAATTTGCGGCTGTTCCCACAGTAACAACCTCGTTTACGGGCTGAGTGATAACTGTTTCCGAAACAAGCTCCGAAGCAATTTCCGCTCCGTCGCTGTAAGTAACCTTCCTTACAACCTGCTTGCTTCCGTTGACGCCTGCGGTTGTAACCGTCTTTTGACCCTTAACCATAAGGCTTGAGTTAACCGTTGTGGAGGCAAAGGGGATTTCTGCAGTTTCCGTAACTTCCTTTGTTTCAATTCTGTTTACCGTAATTTCCATGCCGTCGTGCAGGGCGTCCGTAAGTGCGAAGGAAGCCTTGTCGTCAGCGTCAAGAGCAACGCCCGCCTTTGCAAGTGCGTCTGCAACAGTGCCGTTCTTTACAGAAACGGTCTTTTCCGCACCGTCCGCCTTAATCTTTACGGAAAGCGCAGGGATAATCGTAATAACCGTTCCGTCCGTCACTGCTTCGTCCGCAGAGGGAGTGATTTCATCCTCCTCGGCAAGCGTGATACCGTTGTCTGCAAGGAGCTCGCCTACGGTTTTTGCGGTTGTCATTATATTTATTGTGCTGTCGCCTTTTACGATTTGAGCCTTAACGGCACGCACGATTTCAATAGTTCTGATTTGAGAAGATTTTTCTCCCACGATTATCTCGTCAAATTCGCCGAGAACATATCCGTTTTCACCGAGAATTGTATTTGCGTCATCCGTCATTGTGAAAACAAATTTGGTTTCTCCGTTGTCTGTAATGTAAGCAGCGTTAGTGAATACCGTAAGACCTGTAAAGAATGCAAGCATAAAAACCGAAAACATAATCAGCGCTATCTTGTTTCTTTTGCAAGAGGTAAAGTAACTGCCGTTTTTAATATCGGGTAACATAATAACTCCTTTTTGTGTGGTTAATTCTGCGGACAAAAACGATTTCCGCACCTGAGATTTCGTATCGGGTAAGTGCAAAAGGTTACACTTTGTAACCACTCTGTTATCAAGTGTAACCCACAAAGTATAAAATGTCAACCTTTTGTAAACGATGATTTTTATTAACATTGCACAATCAAAAAGAAAAACTTGTAAAAACCATGTCATAAAAAGGAAACTAAATCTTTGATTTTTATACTTTTGGTATATATTTTATAAAATATACTAATTGCATTGTCAAATGTCACAATTTTAACAACACGGATTTTAGGGCGGATTTTTCTGAGCAAAAAATGCCCGAAAACGCCTGTATTAAGGCAAAAACGAGCATTTTTCGGTTTTGGCTGATTTTTTGCTCACAGACTTCGTTTTTCTCAGATTTAAAGGCATTTTTCGGGCATTTTAAGGCATAAATCCGACCGGATTTTCCCGTAAAAATCCACGCCGATTTAAAATAAAAACAGCCGCCGTCCCGAGTTGACTCAATCGGAGCTTTGAGATATACTTTAGGCGAGCTTTCCCGGCGTCACGGGAAAACGTTCGGTTTAAATCAGGAGGTCATCGTGGATAACAAATACTATTTTTCTTCGCCGATCGGAACTTTGTGTATATGTGATAATTCAAAGGC
>JBJESI010000127.1:0-9057 GCA_051882715.1 Oscillospiraceae bacterium | reverse complement strand
GATAGTTCCGACTATCTGCTCGTCATAGCCGAGTGCGTCAATAGCTGCGCAAGCCGCATTTGCAAGCCCTGTATGACATTTTATTACGCAGATATTTCCCGCATAGTCTACGGATATAACCGATTCGCTGAGAATGGTTTCAAACCTCACCCCGGGCTGCTTTGATTCGGAAATGTGCTGAACATACTTTGTTTTTCCGCTCTCCGAGGTGCGCTTTGAAAGCCTGAGTTCCTTTATATCTCTTGAAATAGTTGCCTGAGTTGCGTTAAAACCTGCTTTTTTCAGATGAAAAAGCAAATCCTCCTGGGTTTCTATTTCGTTTTCCTTTATTATCTCAAGGATTTTTGCGTGTCTTTGACTTTTCATTTGTCCTCCTACTTCATCGAGGTCATAAGCTTCTCGTTTACCGCCCTGTAAAATACGGGACCGTCGATGTTTATTATATCAACATAATCGTCAGATTCGGTTATCGTAAGAATTGTATCCTCATCAATCGTTCCCGAATGCTTGCCGTCAATCTGTAAAATAACGTCGCCTGAATCATAGCGTTTGCAGGTAAGCGTCAGAACCTTTTTTGAGGAAAATATCATCGGTCTTGTAAAAAGAGAGTGAGCGCTTAGCTGAGTTACCTCAATACATTTAACGTCAGGCTCTATTATAGGACCTCCTGCTGACAGGGCATAAGCCGTCGAGCCTGTGGGCGTGCTGAAAACAACGCCGTCGGAGCGCACTCTGCTGACTCGTACCCCGTTGCTGTCAAGCTCAAAATCGGGGAGCTTTGAAAGAATCTGCTTCGCCACAACAACATCGTTGAGCGCCGTAAAGCTTTCGGTTTTACCGTCTTTTTCAACCGCCGCAGAAAGCATCATTCTCCTGTCAAAGGTGAATTCTCCCGTTTTCAGCTTTTTAAGCTTATCAAGCTCTCCCGCCTCAATGGAAGCCATAAAGCCGAGCCTGCCCGTGTTTATGCCGAGCATTTTCTTCTTGTTCGGAGCCGCATATTTTGACGCACGTATGATTGTTCCGTCGCCGCCGATTGCAATGATTATATCGCATCTCTCTGCAAGCTCCTCAAAGCTTCCGAATGTAACTCCGCCGGCTGCAAGAGAGTCCTTATACTGCCTGTCGAGCATAACCTCAAAGCCCAAAGACAATAATATATCAATGGCTTTTTTAGTGCAGTCATAAGCATTCGTCTTTGAAAAATTCGGGTACAAAAGCGTTTTCAAGCCGCCGCCCCCTTTACACAATTTTTTCTGTTTCCGATTTAGGAATAGGATTGTCCGCTCCCTTTACGCCGTGAATAAGATATTCGGTATTTCCCTTGCCGCCCTTTATGGGAGAACGGCAAACGGCCTTTACACAAAGATTTACGGACAAAAAATAGTCGTATATTTTGTTAAGGACTTCTTTGTGAGCCTTCGGCGAGGTTACTACGCCGTTTTTGTTAAGACTCTTTCGCCCTGCTTCAAACTGAGGCTTTACAAGCGCAATTACAGAGCCGTTTTCTTCAAGAAAATCAAGGACTCCGTAAACAACCTGCGTAAGCGAAATAAACGACACGTCGAATGTGGCAAGTCCGCATTTTTCGGGAATATGCTCTGCGGTGAGCGTCCTTGCGTCGGTCTGCTCGAGAACGGTAACTCTCGGGTCGCTTCTGAGCTCTGCGGCAAGCTGGGAGGTTCCCACGTCCACTGCATAAACATGCCTCGCTCCGTTTTGAAGCATACAGTCGGTAAATCCTCCTGTGGAGGCGCCGATGTCAATACAGCTTACGCCTTCGATTTTTACGCCGAATTCCTCAAGAGCCCTCTGAAGCTTATATCCGCCTCTGCCGACGTACTTCAGCCCGCTTCCCGATATTTCAATTCTGTCGCTTTCTTTTATATCCATGGACGGCTTTTTGGCAGGCTCGCCGTTAACCAGCACCTGTCCGCCGTTTATAAGCTCCTGTGCACGGTTTCTCGTTGATTCCATTCCCCGTGCGACAATTTCGGTATCAAGCCTTGCCAAGTTCAATTTCCCGCCTTACCGTTTTCTCTATGGAGCCGCTGTCGAGTCCGATTATTTCAAACAGCTCCTCAACCGTGCCGTGGTCGATAAATTCATCGTCAACAGCAATAATTTTCGTTCTGCCTTTAAAGCCTTTTTCAAGAAGCCTGCTTTCATAATGCTCGGAAATTCCTCCGCTTCTGATGCCCTCTTCTACGAAAATAATGTTCTTGTATTCCATAGCTTCGGCGATAACCTCTTCATCGGCAGGATGTATTTTTAAAAGCTTTATCAGGTCTGCATTTATGCCGCTATCAAAAAGGCTTTGCCTTGCTTTGCAGACCTCGGCAAAGATACGGCCGTAGGTGACAATCAGGCAATCGGGGTTATCCGATTTTTCGTGAAGATAAAACTCGCCCTCTTTACAGCTCGGCAGGTCTTCGCAAGCGGATTCTCCTCTCGGATAACGGAGCGCCGCCACTCCGCCGATATCATATAAAGCGGCCTTTAAGCACCATTTAAGCTCGGAATAAGACGAGGGAGAAAGAATGGTAGTGTTCGGTATCGAAGAAACAAAAGCGGCGTCGAAAATGCCCTGATGAGTAACACCGTCCTCGCCGACAATTCCTGCTCGGTCAATTCCTAAAACCACATGGGTGTTCTCAATGGCGCAGTCATGCAAAATCTGGTCGTAGGACCTTTGCAAAAACGATGAATAAACCGCAAATACAGGCAGCATGCCCTGCGACGCCAAGCCTGCGGAAAATGTAACTGCGTGCTGCTCTGCAATGCCTACGTCAAAAAATCTGTTCTTAAACTTAGAATAGAAAAACTGAAGTCCCGTGCCGTACTTCATTGCCGCAGTAACGGCACAGATGCGGTCGTCCGCCTCGGCAAGCTCGGCAAGCTCTTTTCCGAAAACATTGGAATAATTATTTTGATCCCACACCGTGTCGGTGTATAAATTAGGGTCGCATTTGGGCATACCGTGATATGAGCCGGGGTTCTCCTCCGCCTGCGGAAGCCCTTTCCCTTTTGTTGTATCAATGTGGATAAGGACGGGCTTTTTGAGCTTTTTTGCCGTCCTCAGCGTTTTTGTCAGTAACTCTATGTCGTGACCGTCTATGGGACCGAAATATGAAAATCCGAAATCCTCAAACAAATTGCTGTGATAAATAGCATTTTTGAGAGAACGCTTTACACTGCTTATTGCGCT
The DNA here is from genome assembly GCA_051882715.1 of Oscillospiraceae bacterium. Classification (GTDB taxonomy): domain Bacteria; phylum Bacillota; class Clostridia; order Oscillospirales; family Ruminococcaceae; genus JBJESI01. Next base: position 5,849 of record JBJESI010000127.1, on the reverse strand, counting down.
TGTAAGATTCTTGCCGATAACCGGCGTTTTACCGACTCTTGATTTCACATTCGCCTTGGCGTTATAGTAGCTGTTTGTGGTTCTGATATTATTAAGATACCTTGCAAGGGCGCCCACATTTTTAGATATGGACATATTGTTCTGGTTGAGAACAATTATGAGATTTTCATTTCCCTTGCCTGCGTTATTAAGTCCCTCAAACGCCATGCCTCCGGTCATTGCTCCGTCGCCTATTACGGCGATTACGCTGTGCTCGCTGTCGCCCCGAAGCTTCATCGCCGCCGCAAGACCGTATGCCGCCGAAATCGAGTTACTGCTGTGTCCGGAAATAAAAGCGTCGTGTTCGGATTCGGAGGGCTTAGGAAAGCCCGAAATTCCGCCTGTCTGACGAATGGTATCGAGCCTGTCAAGTCTGCCTGTCAAAATTTTATGCGTGTAAGCCTGGTGACCTACATCCCACACAATCTTGTCCGACGGAGTTGAAAAAACCGAATGCAAAGCAACGGTAAGCTCAACCGTTCCGAGACTTGACGCAAGGTGGCCGCCGGTTTTGGAAACATTGCTTATGAGCACCTCTCTTATCTCCGAGCAAAGCTGTTCTTTCTGAGAGAGCGAGAGTCTTCTTACATCCTGAGGTAATTTTATTTTTGATAAAAGATTACCGTTTTTCATTTTATTTTCCCCTGTGCAAAAGCGCCCGTGTCAGCTCTTTGAGCGCATCGCAGTCATTGAAATTATTTAGTATATCCGTAGCTTCGTTTGTGATTTTTTCAGCCAGTTTTTTTGCATTGTCCATACCGAGAAGCGTTATGTAGGTAGTCTTGTTCTGCCGGCTGTCGCTTCCCACAGGCTTGCCCAGCTCCTCGGTGCTTCCTTCGATATCAAGAATGTCATCGACAATCTGAAAAGCAAGCCCCAGCTTGTAGCCGTATTCGGAGGCAAGGCTTATTTTTTCCTCATCGGCGCCCGCAATAATTGCTCCGATTTTGCAGGACGCAGAAATAAGCTCGCCTGTTTTAAGCTTATGTGTTATTCCCAAGCGCTCTGTCGAAACATCTCTGCTTTCGTTTTCAAGGTCGAGAACCTGCCCCGCACACATTCCGTCTGCTCCTGCCGCACGTGCAAGCTCTGCCACACAGCGCAGAAGCCTGTCCTTCGGAGCGGTATTGCAGCTTGCTATAACCTCGTAGGATTTTATTGAAAGAGCGTCGCCTGCAAGCAGAGCCGTGTCCTCTCCGAATTTTTTGTGGCAGGAGGGCTTGCCTCGCCTTAAATCATCGTCGTCCATACAGGGCAAATCGTCGTGAATAAGTGAAAAGGTATGGGTTATTTCAACGGCGCACGCCGCGTCAAGGGCGTCGTAAGGATTTCCGCCGCAAACTCTGCAAAATTCCATTGCAAGCACCGGTCTTATTCTCTTGCCGCCCGCTTCAAGGCTGTACGCCATGGCTTCGGTCAGACTGCGGTTCAAATCTCCCACAGCCGCAAGCTCGAGTAGTCTTTTTTCAACGGCGCTTTTGTAATCGTTTAATCTATTCATTTTCCACGTCACCGCCCGATAAGGTCTTTATTTTTATCTGTGCGCTTTCAAGCTCGCTTTTGCATTTATCGGAAATTTCGCACGCTTCCTCATAAAGCTTCATTGTTTCTTCAAGGGAAAGCTCGTTCTTTTCCATTTTTGCAATGATTTCTTCAAGCCTTTTCATTGATTGTTCAAAAGTCATTTTACACCTCAGTTAACGGTAGCTTCAATTTCCGAGTCGCTTAACCGAATTTTAATTATATCTCCGCTTTTCAGCTCCGAAGCCGATTTTACGATTTTTCCGTTTGCATAGGTTATGGAGAAGCCTCTTTGCAAAACATTTTCGGGATTAAGAGCCGAAAGCACAACGCTTAATTTTTCAAGTCTCTCTAAAGAAAGCTCAACGGCGTTCATAGCGAGCGACAAAGCCCTGCCGTTAAGCCCCGTCAGCCTTTCGCCGCAAAGCTTCAGTCTGTGGACGGGAGAACAGAGCTTTACTCTTGCGTTCGCCGCCTCAGCCTGTGCCGAAAGAGAAGCAATGCGGTTTTGCGCCGCAAGGCATGCAGATTTTTTTGCGGAGGAAAGCTGCCGTTTAAGCTCGGCTATGTCGGGCACGGCAAGCTCAGCCGCCGCAGAGGGCGTAGGCGCTCTCAAATCCGCAACAAAATCCGTTATTGTAAAATCCGTTTCATGACCCACAGCAGATATTACGGGGATTTTTGAAGCGTATACCGCTCTTGCAAGAGTTTCGTCGTTAAATGCCCAAAGGTCCTCCGACGAGCCCCCTCCTCTGCCGATTATTATTACGTCGCTTCCCGAGTCCTGTGCAAGAGCAAGACCCCTGCAAAGCGAAGCGGGCGCATTTTCGCCCTGAACAAGCGAGGGTATAAGGAGCAGCTCCGCAATCGGATACCGCCTTGAAATAATATTTATCATGTCCTGAACCGCCGCTCCCGTTTTTGCGGTGATTAGGCATATCTTTTTCGGATATTCGGGCAGGGGACGCTTATGGCTTTCGTCAAAAAGCCCCTCGGAGGAAAGCCTCTGCTTAAGCTGTTCAAAGGCTATGCTCAGCGCACCCTCCCCGTCCGGGATAAGGTCGTGAACATAGAGCTGATAAACACCGTCACGCTCAAAAACCTGAACATCGCCTCCTGCGATTACGGACATTCCGTTTTCGGGCATAAAGCGCAGACCTTGTGCAAAGGAGCGGAACATTACGGCTCTTACCGAGCTTTCTCCGTCCTTCAAGGTGAAGTAAAAATGCCCTGTCTTTATGTGATTGGTGAAATTCGATATTTCTCCCCGAACAAGAAGCCGCCGAAGATTTTCGTCTGATTTGAATTTTCCCGATATATAGCGGTTAAGCTGGGAAACGGTTACGGTGAACGCTTCCATTTACTCTGCTTCCGCCCTTGAATAGCTTCCAAGAACTCCGTTTATAAAGCTTACATCGGCTTCATCGCAATACTCCTTGGCAATAACTACAGCCTCGTTTATCGCAACGCTCGTAGGCACATTCTCATCATATTTGATTTCATATAATGCAAGCCTGAGTATGGCAAGGCTTGCCTTGGGAATTCTCGATACAGCCCTTTTTTTGCTGTATCCTGCGATAATTTCATCAAGCTCAAAGCTTTTTTCGCTTACATTGCGAAAAAGCTCGATTGCAGGCGCATTAAGCTCAAGGGATTCGCTTTCCTGCGCCGCCTCGATGATTTCGCTGCTTTCTTCCTTGCTGAGCTCCCCTGCAAATATAAGCTTGAATGCCGCTTCTCTTGTTTCGTGTCTTGTCATATTTCCTCCGATTTTTCGGGCAGCTATGGCCGCCGTTATGCTCTGTAAAAAAGAAATCCAGCCCTCCGGAAAAAATACCGGAAGGCATGGTGCTTATCTTAGGCTTCTGCGGGAAACGCAACGCTGTTTACACGCACGTTCACCTTGGATACTGCGATTCCCGTCATGGACTGAACCGCTTCTTTTACATTTTTCTGAATTGTTTCGGATACAGGCACTACCTTGTAGCCTTTTTTCAGCTCAACATTAACGGTAATCTCCGCAACATCGTTTGAAAGCACAACATCAATGGGGTTCATAAGACTTTTCGGTCTTTTAATGATTTCTCTGACATTTGCCGGGGGCGCAGATACTGCGTTTACACCCTCTATATCCTGCGTGGCGAGCTTTGCAACCGTTGCAATTACGTCCTCGGAAATTTTGAGCGTACCCTGCTGCTTCTTTTCGTTAATTTCCATAGCTTTTCTCCTTTTAAACGTCAAGGGCTGTTGTCTAAGTCTATTTAATTGTCAAGGTCAGCCCGTTTTACTCGTGAAAATTAGTTTTTTGTTTTATATAGTATAACACATTATTTTGAAATGTTCAACTATTTTACTTCAACTATTGTAATAAATTCTGAACCGATATCGACTGCGTCGAGGACCGCCGATTTTATCTGCGCCGCTCCCGCACTGTCAAGTCCGTCAGTCTTTACGAGTACATTTGCCGATTTTCCGTCAAGATAAACAAGGCAGTCCTCAAAGCCCTGCGCCTTTATTACGGTTTCGATTTTATTTTCGCTCTCGGCAAGCGTGCTGTAATTAACTGCCTCCGCCGTCATTGTGGATATTTCGTCAGCCGTCAGGTCGCCGCCGCTTAAAAAGGTTTGCATGGTTTCAACAGCCTCGTCACGGCTCTTTTGCCTGTCAAGTCTTGCCTGTGCAAAATAGTCGTCGGAGCTTTGGGTATTAGCGGTCTGCTCGGTTTTTCCGCCTGCGTCGGCGTTCACAAATTCCGCGTCGCCGTAATTTTTATCATCGGACAAGGTTGTGGAAACAAGTCCCTCCGGCGACTGTGCATACAGATAATTTATGTAAATTGCAAGTCCGAGCATACAGGTAAGACTTGCAAGTATTATCTGCTTTTTTCCTATAATCATATTGAGTCTTCTCTTTTTCATAATTTCCCTCCGTTAGCTTGTTACGCATATTTTTGCGGTCGATATTGAAAATACCTTTGATACCGCCTCAATTACTTTTGTTTTGACCTTAACATCTCCTCCGCCCTCGCACACCACCAAAACCCCTTTTATTTCGGGCTGACTCACAAATTTCGGCACTGTCTGATCGCCGTCCTTGCCGTCCACCGTGAGATAGCTTTTTTCCGTCGTGGTTTTGCTGCTTTTGCTGTCGGAACCGCTTTTTTCTTCTGTTTCTGTTTTTGTGTTGTACAGGTACTCGCTTTCGCTCCCCTGACTTAAAGTAATCATAACCCGGATTTTGCCCGTTCCCGATATTTCGGAAACTGTGTCAAGAAGCTTTTTTTCAAGCTGCTTTGTATAGCTGTCAAGATTTTGCGTCTGCAAAGAGCCGTTTGCCGCTTCGCTTTTTTCGGGAATAAAGTCCGAAAGGAATATCAGAAGTATTCCTATCATTCCGGCAAAAACCGCAGCTTTGATTTTGTTCATACCTTTAAGTCTTTTTATTATCCCTGCGATTTCCATGATTACCACCGTCCTATATTTTATCCTGCTGTGATTTTATCGGCAAAGAGTATTCCCCTACTGCGAAGAACATCCCGTTACCGTTATTACCGCTCCTTCATCAACCTCCCCTTTAATAATTCCTGCGGCCTGCTCGCTTTGGCTTTCGTCGTAAAGCTCACATTCCGCTTCGGTAATTATTATGCTGTCAGAATCGGTTATATCCGCATTTACGGTAATTTTTGCAACCGAAATTCCCTTTTGTGTAAGCTTATCCGTCAAAAGGGAGGCTACACGGTTTTTTGTGTTCTCTAAAAGCTCGGAATAATACTGCTCCTCTATGGCGCTGTAATCAAGCTCGGGCACGGATGACAGCTTCAATCCGTCCGCTTTTACCCTTATTCCTCCGAGCATTGATATTATCACCGCAGTATAAACAAGAGCGGATATGAAATTTATCTGCTTTTTATATTTTCCGCCCGGCGCAAGCATTTTATATAATGTAAGCGATACGCTGACGGCGCATATCACATACACACACGCTTTTATTTTTTCCATATCAGCCTCCGCACATAATGAGCATAACCGCCGTGGAAACTATCAGCGCCACAGTCACGCTTAAAATAATGGCGGTTAACACCGTAAGAACCGCTCCGAAGCTCCTGTAAAGCGAAGCCATGCGGGAGACTCCGAAAATGTCCGCCGCCACAGCAGAAGCCTCTGCCGCAAGCTTTGTCAGCAAAACAAGCACAAGCGTGGGCAAGACTGTGGCTATTCCCGCTATAATTCCGTACGCTCCCGTGCTTGCCTTTATAAGACCTATGCTTCCCTGAACGCTTGCAAGAGCGT